>NZ_NCVI01000016.1:0-129879 GCF_002096895.1 Streptococcus mitis
TAGTTGTAGTGCCCTGCACATTGGTTCGTCTTGTTCAGTTTTCAAAGGTCTTTGTCACTCGCTTCTCTCAAGTGACAACTATATTAGTATATCACGGCCGCTTTCGTTTGTCAACACTTTTTTGAAACTTTTTTTAATCTTTTTTCATCAAGTGCTTCAACCACAATACACCATAGTCCGTACGGGATTCGAACCCGTGTTACCGCCGTGAAAAGGCGGTGTCTTAACCCCTTGACCAACGGACCAGAGCTGTTATTTTCAACTCTTACTATTATACAGACTTTTTCACCTTTGTCAACTACTTTTTAAACTTTTTTTATTAATTTTACAACAGCTTCAGTTCGAGCTGTATGTGGGAACATATCGACCGACTGGATATAATGGAGGTCATATACTTCTACTAACCTCACCAAATCACGAGCCAAGGTCGAAACATTGCAAGAAATATAGACCATTTTTTCTGGTACATAGGTAAGAATAGTATCTAATAACTTATCATCCAGACCTGTACGTGGTGGATCTACGATCAGAGCATCTGCTCGGTAGCCTTCCTTATACCAGCGAGGAATAATCTCTTCCGCTGTTCCAGCTTCGTAATGTGTGTTGTCAAATCCCATTCTTTTAGCATTTCGCTTGGCATCTTCAATGGCTTCTGGAATAATATCCATACCTCTTAATGTTTTAACTTTCTTTGCGAAAGCAAATCCAATCGTTCCAACTCCACAATAAGCGTCAATCAAATGGTCTTCTTTATCAACGTCCAGCGCTTTTACCGCCTCGTTATAAAGAACTTCTGTTTGTTCAGGATTTAGTTGATAGAAAGCTCGAGGAGATAGTGAAAATTCATAATCGAGTACACCTTCCTGAATACTCTCTTCTCCCCAGATAATCTCTGTCTTTTCACCATAAATCTCACTGGTTTTAGCTGTATTTGTATTCACAGCTACTGTCACAACTTCTGGAAAATCTTTAATTAAATCTTTTACCAGCAGGGTTAAATTAAGCTGGCGGTTTGTAATTATAATAATCTGAACCTGTCCAGTCTTTCTAGCTCGTCGGACCATTATAGTTCTGACACCTAGAACTTTTCTCTCATCCGTGATTGGAATTTGGTGAAAAGTAAGTAATTCTGCTAGACGATTAGCAATCACTTGGGTTCCCTTGTCTTGTACCAGGCAGTCTTTCAACTCTACTAAATAGTGAGAGTTTTGTGCATATAAGCCCGCCTTGACCTGATTCTTAAATTTTCGAGTCTGAAATTGTAACTTAGCACGATAGTACTTTGGTTCCTGCATACCAATCGTCGGGCGGATTTCATAACTTTCATATCCTGCAGGGGAAAATTTTTTTAGCGCTTGGTGAAGTAAGTCCGTCTTGAACTCCAGCTGCTTATCATAATGCAGGTGCATGATTTGGCAGCCTCCGCACTCATTGTAAATAGTACAAGCCGGCACAACTCGAAATTTAGACTTCTTGTTGACCTTCAGTAATTTTGCCTCAACAAAGTTGCGTTGAATAGAAGTAATCTGACAATAGATATCTTCTCCTTTGAGAGCACCAGGCACAAAGACTAATGTTTTTTGATAAAAGCCGATTCCCTCACCATTAATTCCCATGCGCTTGATTTTTAATGGTATTTTTTGTTTCACTTTCAGATTCATACCCCTATCTTATCACATTTTGAGTTATAATAGAACTATGAAAATCACAAAACTTGAAAAGAAAAAAAGACTCTATCTGATGGAGCTTGATAATGGCGACAAATGCTACATTACTGAAGATACTATTGTTCGTTTTATGTTATCAAGAGATAAGGAGATAAGCGAAGAAGAATTGAAAGAGATTCAGGACTTTGCCCAATTTTCTTACGGTAAAAATCTAGCCCTCTACCACCTATCCTTTAAAGCTCGCACTGAAAAAGAAGTCAAAGAATATCTGAAAAAATACGATATTGATGAAAACATCGTTTCTCAAGTCATTGCTAATCTTAAAGAAGGTAAGTGGATTAATGATAGCCAGTACGCTTATACTATCATCAACTCTAATCAACTTTCAGGAGACAAGGGACCTTATGTACTGACTCAGAAATTAGCACAAAAAGGAATTTCAAAATCTACTATAGAAGAGAACTTGATAGAATTTGATTTTTCGGAAGTTGCTCAACGTGTTGCAGAGAAACTGCTTAAAAAATACTCTGGAAAGCTTCCTGCTCGTGCTTTGCAGGATAAGATTATACAAAATCTGACCAACAAGGGGTTTTCCTATTCTGATGCTAAAAGTGCCTTTGACCAGTTGGATAGTCAAGTTGACCAAGAAACGAATCAGGAACTCATCTTCAAGGAACTTGATAAGCAATATGCCAAGTATGCCCGAAAATATGAAGGATACGAACTTAAACAGCGTTTAACTCAAGTTTTAGCTCGAAAAGGCTACGATTTTTCGGATATAGCAAGCGCTCTCAGAGAATATCTTTAATATTTTCATGTAAAATTCACAGATTTTAGGTAATTTTATGGTACAATAGTAAACGATAAACTTATAAATTGTAGAAAGTTGGTTAGTTATGAAGCTTCCAAAAGAAGGCGACTTTATTACAATTCAAAGTTATAAGCATGATGGGAGTCTCCACCGAACTTGGCGGGACACCATGGTACTAAAAACAACAGAAAACGCCATTATTGGTGTCAACGATCATACACTGGTTACCGAAAGTGATGGTCGTCGTTGGGTCACTCGAGAACCGGCTATTGTTTACTTTCACAAGAAATATTGGTTTAATATCATTGCCATGATTCGTGATAATGGAATTTCCTACTATTGCAATATGGCTAGCCCCTACTATCTGGATGAAGAAGCACTGAAGTATATTGATTATGATTTGGATGTTAAAATTTTTACAGATGGGGAAAAACGTCTCTTGGACGTTGAGGAGTATGAGCGTCACAAACGCAAAATGAATTATTCTGATGACTTGGACTATATTTTAAAAGAACATGTCAAAATTCTTGTTGATTGGATTAACAATGGACGTGGTCCTTTCTCAGAAGCCTATGTAAACATTTGGTACAAGCGCTATGTAGAACTAAAGAATCGGTAAAGTTGTCAAACTAGGGTGAAAGCCCTGGTTTTTTTATTTGAAAAACCCAGCTTTTCAGCTGGATTAATTTCTATATATCTAATTTCGTAACAGTAAATTTTATGTGGGAATAGTCTTTTTCAACATCCTTATCAATCAAGAACGCTGTGGCGTCCTTCTTGACCTGAACCAGGTCAATATTCTGGGCTTGAGCTGCATAGACACATCCACAGTAACATTGACGGTAGATGTCATACTCTTCACACATCTCTACTGAACGTTTGTAGCCTTGATTTTTCTTGAAATCACTTGGAAGATAGTGGGTTGTATAAATTTTTTGCACATCGATTCCGATGCTGTTAATGGTTTGAGAATTCTTATGAGGACTGATGGTCAAGGCTGAGCCAAAGTAGTCAAAGCCCAAGTCCATAGCCACTTGCGCTGTCTTATCCAGTCGGTAGTCAAAGCAAACCTTACAACGGTTACCACCTTCTGGCTCTTCCTCTAGTCCTCTGACTAACTTACGGTATTCATTGGGTTCATAGGGAGCTTCTAGATACTGGACCGTATTTCCTGTCCTCTCATTGAAATCACTGACAAATTTCTTGGTGACGTAAGCCCGCTTATGGTATTCTGCCTTGGGATGGATATTGGAATTGGCAAAATAGATTGTCACATCAGCGTATTTGGTCAAATATTCTAGGGTATAGGTACTGCAAGGGGCACAGCAAACATGCATGAGAATGGTTGGCCGTTGCTCATTTTTCTCCCATACTTGGACCATCTTCTGCATGACACGGTCATAATTAATCTTCTGATTGGGGTTCATCTTGCTCAGAATCTCTTCTACATCGATCATGTTCTTCTCCTTTTTCTAGTCTTATTTTATCATATAAGTTAGGAGAGCTCAAATCAATTTAGAAGTGAATATCATAAAAAGGAGGAATAGCCATTCCCTCCTTTTGTGTTTTTTATAAGTTATTTTCTATAGAAAGCTTACATCATCCCACCCATCATACTTGGATCCATTGCTGGAGCTGGGGCTACTGGTTCTGGCTTATTGGCTACGACTGCTTCCGTAGTCAAAATCAAGCTTGCTACAGATGCTGCGTTTTGTAGGGCTGAACGGCTAACTTTAACTGGGTCAATGATACCTTGATCAATCATGTTAACCCACTCGCCAGTTGCTGCGTTGAAGCCTGTGCCAACCTCGGCATTTTTCAAACGATCGATAACGATTGAACCTTCGAATCCTGCATTGTGGGCAATCTGACGAACAGGTTCTTCCAAGGCACGGAGAACAATATTGCGTCCTGTTGCTTCATCTCCTGTCAATTCCAAATCAGCTACGGCAGGGATAACATTTACAAGGGCTGTTCCACCACCAGCAACAATTCCTTCTTCCACGGCTGCACGAGTAGCGTTGAGGGCATCTTCAATGCGGAGTTTCATTTCTTTCAACTCAGTCTCAGTTGCAGCTCCTACCTTAATAACCGCTACACCACCTGACAATTTGGCCAAGCGTTCTTGCAATTTTTCACGATCAAATTCAGATGTTGTAGTTTCGATTTGAGACTTGATAACCGCAACACGGTGAGAAATCGCTTCAGGATTTCCAGCACCTTCTACGATAACAGTGATATCTTTGTCCACAGTTACTCTCACTGCTTGACCAAGTGCTTCAATTGTCGCATCTTTCAACTCAAGACCTAGATCTTCTGTGATAACTGTTCCACCTGTTAAGATGGCGATATCTTCAAGCATTGCTTTACGACGGTCACCAAAACCAGGTGCCTTGACTGCTACCACGTTGAAGGTCCCACGAATCTTATTCAAAACAAGTGTAGGCAATGCTTCACCATCCACATCATCCGCAATAATCAAGAGTGGACGACTGCTTTGGAGAATACTTTCTAGGAGCGGCAAGATTTCTTGGATATTTGAGATCTTCTTATCAGTAATCAAAATGTATGGATTTTCAAGGTCAGCCACCATTTTTTCGCTATCTGTCACCATGTACTGTGAAAGGTAACCACGGTCGAACTGCATACCTTCTACAACTTCCAGTTCTGTTTCCATACCACGTGACTCTTCGATAGTGATGACACCATCTTTTCCAACCTTTTCCATGGCTTCAGAGATGTACTCACCGACTTTTTCAGAACGAGAAGAGACAGCAGCAACCTGAGCGATGGCTTCTTTGTTGGCAACAGGGATAGCGTTGTTTTTCAAGGCTTCTACTGCTGCAGCAACTGCTGTTTCAATACCGCGACGAATGCCAATTGGATTTGCGCCTGCTGTGACGTTTTTGATTCCTTCGCGGACTATCGCTTGGGTCAAAACAGTTGCAGTTGTAGTCCCGTCACCTGCGATATCATTGGTTTTTGAAGCTACTTCTGATACCAATTTGGCACCCATATTTTCAAAATGGTCTTCCAATTCGATTTCTTTGGCAATGGTCACACCATCATTGGTAATCAAGGGTGAGCCAAATGATTTTTCAAGAACGACATTACGACCTTTTGGTCCCAAGGTTACTTTAACAGTGTCTGCAAGGATATCGACACCACGAACCATAGCTGAACGGGCATCTGATGAAAATTTAATTTCTTTTGACATACTTACTTTCTCCTTCTATTCTTCAATGATTGCCAAGATGTTAGCTTCGCCAACGATGATGTACTTTTCATCGCCATCTTTAACATCAAGACCTGCATGGGCTTCAACTAAGACACGATCTCCAGCTTTAACACTTGGAGCAACCAAGTCACCGTTCAAGGTACGAACACCTTGTCCAGTAGCTACAACTTTGGCTGTTTTTGTTTTTTCTTGAGCTGAACCTGCAAGGACAAAACCTCCAACAGTTTGTTCTTTTTCTTCGATTTTCAAGACCACACGGTCTCCTAATGGTTTCAACATCTGTTTTCCTCCATGATGAACTACATATTATTAGCACTCTTTATATATGAGTGCTAATTTATAGTTCTATTGTATCACTTGGTCAGAAATAGTCAAGAAAAAAGTCTGACTTTCTCAAGATAAAAAGCCTGAGACCAACTCAGACTTTTTAATGCTTAAAATGGTAGTTCTTCCTCTTCCAAAACCAAGTCCGCTAAGTCTTGGCCTGCATTATTTTCACGCATGGCACGTTGGGCGCGGCTTTCCAAGAGTTGGAATCCTGTGACAAGGACTTCGGTCACATAATTCATTTGACCATTTTTCTCAAAACGACGGGTACGCATTTCCCCATCAACGGAAATGAGACTACCTTTGGTTGCGTAGCTTGCCAAGGTTTCTGCTAATCTGCCCCATAGGACCACATTGACAAAATCAGCCTCGCGTTCCCCATTTTGGTCTTTGTAACGACGGTTCACAGCGATAGTTGCTCGCGCTACTGACTTGTCATTATTGGTTTTGTGCAATTCTGGTGTAGACGTTAAACGTCCAATCATGATAACTTTATTATACATATTTTTTCCTCCTACTTATCTATTCGCAGAAAATCAAAAAAAGTTACAGAAATTTGTAACTTTTCGAGGAAATTTTTACTTTTTATGAACCATAAACCCTGTCGCCTGTTGATTGGCCATAATAGTCATATCTGTAATCTGCATACGGCGAGGCTGATTAGTCACATAGACTACTGCATCTGCAATATCCTGAGCTTGCAAGGCTTCTATTCCTTGGTAAACGGACGCAGCCCGCTCTTTATCACCATGAAAACGTACCGTAGAAAAATCTGTTTCGACAATCCCTGGCTGAATGGTTGTCACCTTGATATCCGTTGCGATGGTATCAATTCGCAGACCATCTGAAAAGGTCTTAACCGCTGCCTTGGTAGCTGAATAAACAGCAGCACCAGCATAGGCGTAAATTCCTGCAGTTGAACCCATATTAATAATATGCCCTTGATTGGCTTTTACCATTGCTGGTAAGAAACAGCAAGTGACTGCCATCAAACCTTTAACATTGGTATCCAACATGGTCAACATATCCATCTCTTCATAGTCCTGATAAGGTGCTAAGCCTAGAGCTAGTCCGGCGTTATTGACCAAGATGTCAATCTGCCCTATCATTTCTAGAATATCGGAGCAGACCGTCTTTACCATGTCCATATCCGTCACATCTAATGAAAAGGTCCAAACTGTTTGACTAGGAAAAGTTTTTGCAAACTCTGACTTGAGGGCTTCTAGTCTGTCTATCCGTCGTCCGGTTAGAACGACATTCTCACCCTGCTCCAGATAAGCACGCGCAATCGCTTCACCGATTCCTGATGTCGCTCCTGTAATCACTACATTTTTTGCCATCTTATTTCCTTCTATCTGGTGTATCAGATACTAACAAATTCTTAAGCGGTCCAGTGTTTAGCTGGATCAAATGGAGTTCCAACAACTTGGTCTTCTGATAATTCAATAACACCACGTTTTTGCGGAGCATTTGGGAGATACAATTCACGAGGGCTGCACATCATCCCAAAACTCTTTTCACCACGAAGTTCGCCTGGGAAAATGAGATTGCCTTTGGGCATCATAGCTCCAGGAAGAGCCACAATGGTTTTCAGACCGACACGCGCATTGGGAGCACCTGCAACAATTTGCACAGTCTTATCACTTGCGACTGCAACTTGGCAGATATTGAGGTGGTCACTATCTGGATGAGCTACCATCTCGATGATCTCACCGACAACAAACTTAGGTTCTTTGTCATTGATAATTTCTTCTGCAAAGCCTTCCACCTGCAATTCTTGGTTCAAACGAGCGACTTGCTCATCTGATAAAAAGACTTGACCGCGCTCTGCAATTTCAAACAAACTGGAAACTTCGAAAATATTCCAGGCCACTGTTTCACCGTTTTCTTTGAGGAAAACACGAGCCACCTTGCCTTTGTGCTCCACGTCCAGTTTGGCATCTCCACTGTTTTTCACGATGACCATAAGGACATCACCGACATGTTCTTTATTATATGTAAAAATCATTGTTTCCTTTTTCTCCTATTTCAGTCCTGCTAAAAAGTCATTGATTTGTTCCTTGCTTTTACGGTCTCGATTGACAAAACGACCGATTTCCTTGTCCTTTTCTAGAACAACAAGGCTAGGAATTCCGTATACATCCCAGAGTTTAGCTAGATCCATGTACTGGTCTCGGTCCACTCGAATAAAGGTGAACTCTGGATTGATCTCCTCAATTTCTGGCAAGGCAGGATAGATATAACGGCAATCGCCACACCAGTCTGCCACAAAAAGAAAGACCTTCTTGCCATCTTTTTCTACTAATGATGCTAATTCTTCTAAACTTGTTGGTTGTATCATAAGACTTCCTCCTCATAGACTAGGTCTTCATTTTCATAGACAAAGGTATAATGACGGCCATCCTCAAAAACAACCCCTCCGACAAGTCTTTCTAGACTACTTTCATAAACTTGAACATAGAGGGTCGCAATTTCCCCCATGTCGGAAAAATGGTCTCGCACAATCTCTGTCAACTCTTCCTGAGTCTCCATGAGCTTACGGTCATCTGCAACTTTTTTCGTAGCAAGGGCAAGGCTCCCAATACCAAGCAGAGCCAGACCTGCCATCCACATTTTTTTAGCTTTCATACCATTCATTTTAACACAAAAAAGGCTTTAGGACAAATGAGGAAGCAGCAGAAAAGCAAGTAAAACACAAGCCCCTTTCTTATTATAAAAAAGAGACTATTAGTTTTTAAAAGTTACTATTTAGCTAATTACTATTCTCAACTGCTGCAGTGACAAAGGCAGTGTAGAGTTCTTCTGGACGGTTTGGACGGCTTGATAGTTCAGGGTGATACTGACATGCTACAAAGAATTTATTTTCAGGGATTTCAACGATTTCTACCAAACGATTATCTGGAGAAACTCCTGAGAAGACAAAGCCTGCTGCCTCAAACTGCTCACGGAAGGCGTTATTAAACTCATAACGGTGACGGTGGCGGCGTTGCACCACTTCTTGATTGTGGTAAGCAGCTGCTGCCTTAGAGCCACGTTTCAACTTAGATGGATAAAGCCCCAAACGAAGGGTTCCACCCATATCCTCAACATCAATCTGATCACGCATGATATCAATGATAGGGTATTTTGTTTCTGGTGCAAGTTCTGCGGAATTGGCGCCCTCAAGCCCTAAAACGTTACGAGCAAACTCGATACAAGTCAACTGCATTCCCAAGCAGACACCCAACATAGGAACATCATTCTCACGCGCATAGCGGATGGCTTGAATTTTCCCTTCTGTGCCACGTTGACCAAAACCACCTGGTACGATAATTCCGTCTGCATCAGACAAGAGTTCCGCCACATTCTCTGCTGTCACATCATTGGCATTGATCCAATTAATCTTAACTTCTGCGTCGTTGGCATAACCAGAGTGTTTCAAGGCTTCAACCACAGAAATGTAGGCATCTTGCAACTCAACATACTTACCGACAAGGGAAATTTTAACTTGTTTTTTCAGGTTCATGACCTTGTCCACCATAGCTGACCATTCTGTCATATCTGCTACTGGTGCGTCTAATTTCAAATGGTCACAGACAATTTGGTCCATACCTTGAGCCTGCAAATTCAATGGAATTTGGTAAAGGTGTTCAACATCCAACGATTCGATAACGGCTTCTGGTGCCACATCACAGAACTGGGCCAGTTTATTTTTAATTCCTTGACCAGCTGGCTCTTCTGTACGAATAACCAACATATTTGGCTGGATTCCCAAGCCACGCAATTCTTTTACAGAGTGTTGAGTTGGTTTGGTCTTCATTTCACCAGCAGCCTTGAGGTAAGGAAGCAAGGTTGTATGGATATACATGACATTATCCGCACCCACATCCGCCTTCATCTGACGAAGGGCCTCTAGGAATGGCAAGGACTCGATATCTCCTACTGTTCCACCTACCTCTGTGATAATGACATCAGAGTCGGTCGTTACAGCAGCACGCTTGATTTTTTCTTTCAAAGCATCTGTGATATGAGGAATGACTTGAACAGTTGCCCCAAGGTATTCTCCACGGCGTTCTTTACGAAGAACTTCACTGTAAATTTTACCAGTTGTCACGTTGGAATATTTGTTAAGATTGATATCGATGAAACGTTCATAGTGACCCAAGTCCAAATCTGTCTCAGCTCCATCATCTGTCACAAAAACTTCTCCGTGCTGGTAAGGACTCATGGTTCCCGGATCGATATTGATATAAGGGTCAAATTTTTGAATGGTTACTTTAAGACCTCGATTTTTCAAGAGACGACCCAGACTCGCTGCCACAATCCCTTTCCCAATAGACGATACCACACCACCAGTTACAAAAATATATTTCGTAGACATAGATTCCTCTTTCTAAAATGCTCAAGGCCTTGTTAACTACGAGGGGACATAGAAAACAAGACCCTACTAATAAGAATAATCTGGAACGACTGCACCAGATTCACAACCAAAATACAAGAAGATAACTTCTTGAAAAAACAAAAATAGCTCCCTAAGAACTAGGGAGCCCCGACCTCTAAAAGAGGTGCCCGAACAATATGATACCTAAAAATAGGATAATTGTCAATAGCTAACTTTTATTCCTCGACGTTTTCAGAATCATCGTCTGAAAACTCGTCGTCTTCTTCGTTGAGATCCACGTCTTCACCCAAATCATCAGGAGCAATTTCGTTGATTTCTGCATCGTAAGCTTCCACTTCATTTTTCTCATCATCTGGATTTTCATCATCGTATGAAAGAGCTGGATCTGCTTCGTATGCATCCTCGTCTTCTGGATCATCTGCATTGTAGTCAATAGCATCTGAATCACCATCCATGAAGGCATTGACACGTTTTTTCTTAGCTTTTGGTGCTACTTCATCGTCGTCATTTTCTTCAAGAGCGATGATTTCTTCATCGATTTCGTCCACACCATACCATGAACGAAGCCCCCATTTATTGTCTCCAAGTGAGATGAAGCTGCCATCAAAGTTCAACTCTGTGTAGAACAAAGGCAAAGCTTCGCGGATATCGCTGTTTGATGTTCCAAGGTAGTTTTGAATTTCGTTTACAAGATCGCTAAAATGCATCTCGTGATCGCGACCACGAAGTTCCAAGATAGCACGTGCTACCTCAATCATAGATAGTTCACTTTTTTCTTGCCCAGCAAATACTTCTAATTCCAAAGCGTTTCTCCTCATTTATACTACTATCGCCAGAGCGAACAGACTCTGACCTCATTTTATCATTTACTCTTTATTTTACGATAATTTTGCAGAATAGTCAAAGGTTAAGGGGAAGAAAGTGACAGGACTTTTTATTTCTTTGTTACCCAGCCAATGGTGTCGTGAGGTGGGTTGTTACGGGCACGAATTGGCTGAGCTTACTATGTAGTAAGCTGATTTATAAAATATTGACTTTCCTAATATAAGAAGAATAAATCATTTACTTATAATTTTCATTCAAAAATATATAACCAAATCAAATATGGAAATATTTTTTAAACAAATTGTTACTGATTTAGATTTTATTTTTTCCAGATAAGAGCATCTATCTGTATGTTATATATATTAAAACAAGGTACTGAGTCTATCTATCTATATCTGTATGGTTTCTTATAATCTGGCTTACTTTGATTATTTTTTGTTGCGGTATTGTCTAAAAGATCATTTAATTTACAAATAATTTCTTCTTTTTGCAATATAGAGATACTATATATAGTTGAAACTTTTTCAGAGATTAATTCAACATACTTATTGATTGTGAAATTATGGAAATTCAATGTAGATATCAAACTACGTTTAAGACCATCTAAAAATTGAGTATCCTTGTATAAATCATCATAAGAACTGTCAATAATTTTGAGAATATAAAACTCTAATACTCCTTCACCACCAGACCAATAAAATGGATCATTAGAAGTCATGGAATCAAAAATGGTTCTACTAGTATAGCTAAAATCTCGATTGTAACGGCGAACTCTGAATCTTAATATCCACTCTAGACGCAATAAACTTGATACTGATAGATTTTCTATTACATTTGATAAGTCAACTTTATTCGTATTCAAAAGATATTCAACTGATAATTGTATATCATTTTGCTTGTACGAATAAAAATCATTTGTGAAAATTGAATCTAACTTATCAGTAAGAAGCAAATATTCTCTACAGAAGTTATCCATTTTCTCTTTATTTCTAACACGTTTCCAATGTAATTTATTAACAGAGGTTTTTATACATTTTTCACTTTTCTTCGCTCTTGTTAACACTTTACCAAAGCTTAATGAATCGTAAATAAAGTTAAATCTGCTTGAGAATGAATATTCTTTACCTGACAATAACCATTGAACATATACAATTTTAAGTTCTGACATTTGATGCCTTCTACCAAACTGTTTAAACCAATAAAAATCTGTAATTTTTTCATTTCGTTTTGTCCATAGATTATCTAAAAGTTTATCTGTAATACGATGGCTGATATTTGTGCTTAAAATTTTTTCTTTAGCTTGCTCGAAAAGGTAGTTTTGTTGCTCTTCATCGCAGCTCATTAATTTTTTAATCTCAGTATCATAAAATTCAATGTTATCATCCCATTCTGTATAATCTGTATATAACAATTGATATAACATAAAAGCAAGACTATACTCATTATTCATGCTTAAAATTATCTTATTTAAAACATCTTTTTCATCAAACGTTCGCAGTCTACCTTCATCACGTAAAAATTCAAAACAAACTTTTGAATAGAATTCTTTAAAATTCTCATTGTTATAGCGATTTATACGACCAATATCAATAGAATTATCATTCACAGATAGATAGAGCTTAAGAAGTGATCTGCACTTATATTCTCTAATTTTAAATATATCTCTATATTTAGAAGTATTGTGTAGCAGAAAATAATTGTTTCTATTGGTTTCCGAATCAAAATAATCTGAAATTAGTAGACTTAAAGTATCCCTTCTCAGAATCAAAGTATCAAATAACAACTTATATATTTTGGTGAAACTATTACTTTCAATATCGTAAACAGATTCATCAACTTTTAATAATTCATTCTTATTATAGTTGATTATCAATTCTAATATTTGCTGGTGTATCTTAAATATATAGAACCAACTGTTTGAAGAAATAGTTTGAACTTTATTCCTTTTCTTCATAAAGTTCGTAAACTCATTAATATATTTTGAATAATATATTAGTAACTCAGGTTTATTTAAATTAGTCCATCTCTCATTAAAGAACTTATATTTAAATTCTTCAAATATTCTATCAAAAACACCGTTTAGCAATTGATCTGCTTCGCTATACTCATTTATTTTATTTAAATCCTTTTCTAAACTATTAAAAAACAGAGATGGCTCACCTAACCTATAAGATCGCCAAAATAGATTTGCATAAAAAAATTTATAATTAGTAAGGATTTTTGTTTCAATCCACTTTCCTTGACCAATTCTTAATTCAATAGTTGTACTTACTGTTTTAATCATTGTTATGACCAAAAAAAGATACAGAAATAATAAAAAGAAGAAATCTATTTGCCAGATAATATTTAGATCTTTTTGAAAATCAATCAATAGAATATTTCTATTTAGAATAATAGAGACAAATGGAATTAAACAAAAAGACATAATAAAAAAGTAAAACACCTTCGATTTGCTTAACTGATAAGCAAAAGAACGATTTAATATATAATTTAATTTATTCTCGCCCATATAAATATATTCTTCAGCAGTATTAGCTACAAATTGAAGAAATCCAAAGTACATCCCATATAAAGAAAGTATAGGGGTTGCATTCTTTATTATAGAAAATAAACCATCAGAAAAATTATTTTCCCATTCAGAGCCTATAAACTTAATATTTAAAGGATTAAATCTAATTATAAGATAGATTAAAATAAAGCTTATGATAGCTAACATGTTTGTATAAAAATCAAAATTATCTACTAAAACATTTTGTTTAATATTTTTAAATCGACTTAAAAATGGATTAAACCAATTCTTTATACAATTATTCTCTGAAAGAAAAATTGGTACTCCTCTAACAAATAATTTAAATGGTAAAAACATGATAAAAAAATAAAATAAAATTTTATATTCTAATTCAAATGAAAGTACAAATTTTGAAATATTAGAATTATATATAATTAAAAAAAAAGCATAAGAAATATAGGCAAAAACTTTTTGTATGAAAGTTAAGGATCTATTATAAAAAGTTCCTAAGAATAAAAATAAAGGAATTATTAAACAAAGCAACAATAGATTGGCAAAATTCATAATTAAAATATCATTTTTTACGAAGAGACCTATAACATTAGCAAAAATATAATATAAAATAAAGTATAAAATCCAATCAAAAATTCCAATCTTTTTACATAAAAAATAAATTGATAAACCTATAAATAACGACGGCACAATTAAATCAAACATAATTAAATCAAACACTCCAATCAATAGCCTTAATTCATTATACCAAAAAAACACGGCTTATCACCGTGTTTCTGTGCTTATTTCACCAACTTCTTCATCTCATCAATACGTGCTACGGTCGCGTCGTATTTGGCTTGGTAGTCGGCTTGTTTGTCGCGTTCTTTCTGGACGACTTCTGGTTTGGCATTGGCTACGAAGCGTTCGTTAGAGAGCTTCTTACCGACCATATCTAGTTCTTTTTGCCATTTAGCCAGTTCCTTGTCGAGACGAGCCAGTTCTTCTTCGACATTGAGGAGGTCAGCCAGTGGCAGGTAGATTTCTGCTCCTGTGATGACGCTTGACATAGCCAGTTCAGGTGCAGGGATGGTGGATGCGATTTCCAAGTGTTCTGGATTTGTGAAGCGTTTGATGTAGTTGACATTGCTGTTAAAGAAGGCTTCCAAGTCGCTATCGCTTGTCTTAACAAGGATGGTGATAGGTTTGCTTGGCGCCACGTTTACTTCAGCACGCGCATTACGAACAGCACGGATCAAGTCTTTGAGGCTTTCGACACCTGTATGGGCAACAAGGTCTTCAAAGGCTGGGTTGACAGTTGGGTATTCTGCTGTCACGATAGAGCCTTCTGAGATTTGTCCAAAGATTTCCTCTGTCACGAATGGCATGATTGGGTGGAGGAGACGAAGGATCTTGTCCAGAGTGTAAAGGAGAACAGAGCGTGTGATGACTTTCTCTTCTTCATTGTCGCTATAAAGGACTTCCTTAGTCAACTCAACGTACCAGTCCGCAAATTCATCCCAGATGAAGTTGTAGAGGATGTGGCCAGCCACACCAAATTCAAACTTGTCAAAGTTAGCAGTAGCTTTTCCGATGGTTTCATTGAGGTTGTGGAGAATCCAGCGGTCTGTAACGTTTCCGGCTTCTTTGTTTGCAACTTTTTCGACATTAGCAGTTGCCTGCTCAAGGGTCAAACCTTCATTGTTCATGAGGATGTAGCGAGAGATGTTCCAAATCTTGTTAATGAAGTTCCATGAAGCATCCATTTTCTCGTAAGAGAAGCGCACGTCTTGTCCTGGTGCAGAACCGTTTGAAAGGAACCAACGAAGGGCATCGGCACCATATTTCTCAATAACATCCATTGGGTCAATACCATTACCGAGAGATTTGGACATCTTGCGTCCTTGCTCGTCTCGGATGAGACCGTGAATAAGCACGTTTTGGAATGGCTGACGGCCAGTGAATTCCAATGATTGGAAGATCATACGAGACACCCAGAAGAAGATGATGTCGTAACCTGTTACCAAGGTTGAAGTTGGGAAGTAACGTTTAAAGTCTTCTGAGTCGACATCCGGCCAGCCCATGGTAGAGAATGGCCAAAGAGCCGAACTGAACCAAGTATCCAAGACGTCTTCGTCCTGAGTCCAACCGTCACCTTCCGGTGCTTCTTCGCCCACATATATTTCACCCTCAGCATTGTACCAAGCAGGGATTTGGTGACCCCACCAGAGCTGACGAGAGATAACCCAGTCGTGAACATTTTCCATCCATTGAAGGAAGGTATCGTTGAAACGAGGTGGGTAGAATTCGACCTTGTCATCTGTGTCTTGGTTGGCAATAGCATTTTTGGCCAATTGGTCCATCTTGACGAACCATTGAGTAGACAAGCGTGGTTCAACCACAACACCTGTACGCTCTGAGTGACCAACACTGTGGACACGTTTTTCTATTTTAACAAGGGCACCGATTTCTTCCAGCTTAGCAACGACTGCCTTACGAGCTTCAAAACGGTCCATACCTGCAAACTCGAAGGCAAGCTCATTCATAGTTCCGTCGTCGTTCATCACGTTGACTTGTGGCAAGTTATGACGTTGACCAACTAAGAAGTCGTTTGGATCGTGAGCAGGTGTGATTTTTACGACACCAGTACCAAACTCAGGATCTGCATGCTCATCCCCAACAATTGGGATTAGTTTATTAGCGATTGGAAGAATGACGTTTTTTCCAATCAAGTCCTTGTAGCGCGGGTCTTCTGGATTGACCGCAACGGCAACGTCCCCAAACATAGTCTCAGGACGAGTTGTTGCCACTTCAAGGGCGCGTGAACCGTCTTCTAGCATGTAGTTCATGTGGTAGAAGGCACCTTCCACATCCTTATGGATAACTTCGATATCAGAAAGGGCAGTGCGAGCTGCTGGGTCCCAGTTGATGATGAATTCACCACGATAGATCCAACCTTTCTTGTAAAGGTCCACAAAGACCTTGCGAACAGCTTTTGACAAACCTTCGTCAAGAGTGAAACGCTCGCGAGAATAGTCCACAGAGAGCCCCATCTTGCCCCATTGTTCTTTGATAGTAGTGGCATACTCGTCTTTCCATTCCCAAACTTTGTCAAGGAATTTTTCACGACCCAGGTCATAGCGCGTGATGCCTTCACCACGCAAGCGTTCCTCAACCTTAGCTTGAGTCGCAATCCCAGCATGGTCCATTCCCGGAAGCCAAAGGGTGTCAAAACCTTGCATACGTTTTTGACGGATGATAATATCCTGCAAAGTCGTATCCCAAGCGTGACCAAGGTGAAGTTTACCAGTTACGTTTGGTGGTGGAATCACGATTGAATAAGGCTTAGCCTTTTGATCGCCTGAAGGCTTGAAAACATCAGTATCAAGCCATTTTTGGTAACGACCAGCCTCAACCTCGGCTGGATTGTATTTAGGTGAAAGTTCTTTAGACATGTGTTTGTCCTTTCTCTATTGTATTCATTTTATCTTGAATGTGCTTAGCAGCTTCTTCTGCAGACAAATTCGTATTATTTATTTTAAAGTAGTGGTGCAGCTCATTCGGTTGATGTTGGGAATTTAATTGAAGTGTTTCAGCGGTCTCTAAAATTTCTCTTTCAGATAACTCAATATGTCGTTTTAAGGGTTTGTGCTTCAACCGGTTCTCCGTTCGATTTCGACGTAAGCGCTCTTCAAGACTTGTTTCCAACTCAACAAAAAGAATCTCTTGATGAAAGTTATCCAATAAATCCTGAATTTGCTTTAAATACATCAGCTGGTACTGATTTGAAAAATCAATTACATCAGTTAAAATTACTGATCGCTGATTTCTTGCACTTGCCCCAAGGAAAGAAAAGGTGATTCCACGAACAAATTCCCACATTTCCTCTGTAAAGTCCTGATAGATTTCTAATGCAAAATCGATGGCTTGATGGTTATAAAAGAGGGTAGCATCTGTCAGTCGAGATAACTCTTGACCAATCGTCATTTTTCCTGAGGCCGGAGCACCAATGATGAAAAGATGCATCAAATCACCTCCCACTCACTCCTCAGCAAGCCATATATCAGACTATCACAGCGGTTTCCTTGAATATCTTTACGTTCTCTTATGCGAGCTTCGAGGGTAAAGCCAAGCTTTTCCGCGATTCGTTGACTTTGAAGGTTATATCCAAAGCAAGTTAGTTCAATCTTGTGAAGACCTAGTTCTCTAAAAGCTAGGTCAATCAAGGCTCGCGCTGCTTCGGGCACATAGCCTCGACCCCAATAATCGGGGTGCAAGGTATAGCCAATCTCCAGCACATCGTCCTCGTGGCGATGATTGAAGTCGACAGAACCAATGACCTTATCGGTTCCTTTAACGACAATCCCGTAACCCGCTGGGAGATTATCCTTTTGATTGCGCTCGGGTAGGATATGCGCTAGATAATAAATCTCATCTTCCAAGGTCTTGACGGGCGGAAAGCCTGCTGGGTAAGAAACTTCTGGACGACTAGCATAATCAAAGATAGCCTCAGCATCCGCAACTGTGCGGACTCGTAAAACGAGACGTTCTGTTTCAATTTTATCTGGTAACTCAGCTCTTGTCATCTTTCTTCCTCGCTTTCTTAATGAAGCTCCCCATAGGGTCTACTCGGTCATCTAAATAGCGGTAAACGCGCTGATGGCCGTCCCCCATAAAGTAAGTCGGCGCAAAACGGTCATTTTTAAAATGCCCCTTGTCATCCAAAAGTTCTGGATCAGCTAGTCGTTCGATAATCTTGGCAAAGATATGACAGATTCCATCTTCCTCTATAATCCGATCTACCTGACAATCCAATACTACTGGACAGTCCTCTAAAATCGGTGCCTGAGTCCGTTCAGAAATCTCGTAGTCTAGCCCCAGGTGTTTCAATTTCTCTCGATGACTGATAAAACCAGCCTGCTCCATCTCAAGCATGAAGTTTTCATCAGGGATATTCACAGTGAACTTCTGGTAATGCTTGATTTGCTCAGCCGCATTTTCCTCAGCTCCGACACCGATGACTAGCCAATCTCCCAAGCTATAAGAGGAGCTACAGGTCGTAATATTGTGTCCAAAATTCTGATCCTGATATCCCAAAATGAAAATAGGAAAGCCATAGTAGAGTTTACTTGTTTTAAAAGATTGCTTCATGACAACTTCCTTTGAGCAAAACGCAAAAGAAAAGCCCTGCCATCTACACATGACAGGGACGAATATGCTTATCCGCGGTACCACCCAATTTCGGGCTAGGCCCGCACTCTTGTCCTTGATACAACCACAAAGACAATTTTATTTCATTTTTCATCCATCAGCAACCAGTTTTGACACATTTGTGGACTTCTCAGCACCGCCACTTTCTGTAAAATGTGGGATTCAAAACACCTCTGATGGCTTTATTGTAGCAAGATTTTCTTGGAATTGCAAGGGACAAGAAAGATTACTTGAACTTAATGCCATTTTCCTTCAATTTCTTGATGGTAGCTGGGCCGATTCCTTTCAAGGCAAGGAGTTCTTTTTCAGTCCAGTTTTTGAAATCTGAAGCAGACTTGATTCCTTCATCGTAGAAAGTTTTAGCACGGTCAAGTGGAAGTCCACCCAAGTTTGCTGCAAAATCTTCTACAGAATTGGCTACTTTTTGAGCTTGCTCTTTGGTAGCTTCTACTGCTTGTTCAACTTTTTTAGAAACAGCCTTACCAGCTTGGCTTGCTGACTGCTCTGCACGTTTCACGACTTTCTTTGTCTCTTCTACAACCTTAGTCACAGTACTTGAAAAAGCACCTGCACGACGGAGGCTATTTCGTAATTGTTTTTTACGATTGAGTTTCTTTGACATGATAAAATCCTTTCAATAAAAAACCCCTGCTCTGACAAGGATTTAATATAAATATTCTATCAAGATTTTAGTAAAAAATCAAGAATCTTTCTCGTTTAATAATTTCTCTCACCAAACAAGCCATCTGGCAAATCATGGAATCCCTTGCCTGCTTTGAAGTTTTCAAACTTACCAAGCAAGAACTGATAAGCATCCAAGCGACTTTCGTATCGAATCATGGCATCTTTGGCACGCTCATCTTGGTCTTCTTCGTAGACTTTTTGACTTTCCTTGTGCGCCATGTCGTTAATCATAATCTGGGTATTGACCCACGCTTCAAATTCCTTCATAAATTCTTGTTCGTAACTCATTTTTTCTCCTTATTCTAATCCACGGAAATAGTCCGTATCAATCTCACGGTAAGGTTGAATATCCTGAACATACTCCAGCACCCCTTGGAATTCTCCCTCTTCATCGTGCACTGCTGCGTAAGTGATGTGGACAAATTTACCTCGCGACTCAGACTTGAACCACATTTCATACTTGTCTTTGCTTCCCTCACGAAGCCCCTTCATGATGGTCTTTACCTTTTCCAAGTACTTAGGCGGATGACAGAGTTCGACATTGCGCCCGACTTGTGACGGCGTCCGTTTAAAAATCATCTCGTCAGCTGGCGTATTGTCATTGTAATACTGGAAAATATCCTCTTTATTGACAAATGTAATCTCCATAGGGAAGTGATTGAGGATGAGATTGGCCTGCTCGACTGAGAGATAGCCATTGCCAAAAGCCTGTTGACTATGGCGGTCCAGCACTGCTTCCTTTTCCTTAGGGGTAAAGGTAATGGTAAACTGCCCTTCTGGCGTATCGATAACTTGATGAACTTGACCCTCTGCCTTATCTAGCTGTACAGTCTCCTCTGCACTATCTTCCTCAACAAAACTCTGGCGTTCTGGCACCCATTTCTCAGACGGACGGATGATGGCATAACCATAGGCATCGCTCTCCTCCGCAATCTGAAGCCAGTCATCCTGGGTAAAGGATTCAAGGAGAATCATGAGAAGGATGGACTCTTCCTTGAAAATCATACTTTCAAACTCTGTCGCAAAAGATTCAAAAGCTTCTTTTACGCTGCTAATCGACACTTCTGGTAGTGACTTGGCTGTCGCTAAAGCTGTTTGAAAAAGTTCCCTGATCTGATCATCCACTCCCCACATAACTTTTGGAGGTGAATCGTGTCCATAGCGCTCCATGATAGGAAAGAAGAGTTCTTCTTTACGTTGGTAATGGATGTCAAATTGCCCCACAAGTCCCATCTGACGGACCAAACCCTTGCGCATCTCCGCAAGCATTTCTTCATCTTCCATAGATTCATAGGTATCTAACAGTCTCCGAATGCGAATCAAGGCCGCGCGGAGGGCCAGATTTTCTTCCTTGAAGACACGAACGGGGTGGCCAGGATGCTCGGTATCTGCAACTTCGACACCCTTAACAGCATTTTTAAAAAGATTGGCATGGACATCACAGAGTTCCATGACATCTTCAAAGGTGACACCTGACTCTGAGTTCATCAGCTCATGCTCCATGAGGGAAATCTCGATGGCCGAAACACCTGTAAAGGTCGCATCAAAGCGCTCCTGAACCGACTCAGGAGAGGCACCATTGTGCAATTCTAACAAAATATCCCGCAGGACATGAATCCGTTCATCTGCCATTAGTCTAACCCAATCACTTCGTAGCCGTTTGCTTCCAGCGTGCGGACAATCTTGTCCATAGGAGTTCCTTCCAGCTTAGAACCTTGTTTGAGTGATACTTTACGACCAACAGTATTGCGCATCAAGGGATTGGCAAGAGGTTTAAAACCGAGCTCGACTAAAATTTCCAAGACTTCTGGATGCTTGTCCACTACTTCTGCAACAGGAATTGACACATCGATGATATTGTCCATGATGACCTCCATTGTATGTTCTAAAATGATTTTACTGCTTATATTATACCATATGGAGAGAGATTAAAAAACTAGCAGTGGAGTTCCTGCTAGTTCTCTGCGACTTGAATTACGACCTAAATAAGTTTAAAGAGCCAATCCAATATTTTAAATAATAGCTTGTAAAACAGCAATTGGACTGCAAAAGAGATGATCATCCACAGGAATTTAACAATTCCAATAATCGGTTTGATAAAAATAATAGCAAGAAGACCCCAAAAAAATTTCATTTTTTATCCTCTGGCTTAATGAGCCACCGAGCTGTATCCATTAGCTTATCTGCAATAAAGAGTTTCCCAAAACCAACAACGACATTGTCATCTTTCTTTATCGTTTTCATTACTTTTACACCTTGCATGGTCAAAATGTAATTACCATAAATTTTAGCAAAAGCTTTGATAGGCCCCATATTATCTTCCCTCGTTTAACTACACTTTCAAAATATTGAAGATACCAGTCTTGCTGGCTATTTCTGTGAAATTTACTCTTTTCATTTCCTATAATATCATACAAGTTGAATTTTATAAGGCTTTTTAATAATGTTTAACTCTGGAAAGATTCTGCCAGCATGTTTATTGCCTTTTCCTCCACCAAAAAAGAGGGTTGCCCCTCTTCTTAGTTCTTATCCAGATTGCGTAGCATTTCGTCAATCTTGTTTCCATATTCGATGGACTCATCTTTGACGAAGGTCAAATCTGGGATTTTGTACAATTTCAAATTGCGACCAAGTTCACGTTTGATGGTACCAGTTGCTTTTTCAAGCCCGATTTGAGCCTTTTGGTTATCCGAAGCAAGGTTACTCAAAATGGTGTAGTAAACCTTGGCAACGGACAAGTCACCTAGCATCTGAACATCTGTAATGGTCACACCTTGGACACGCGGATCACGGACTTTCTTTTGCAAAATCTCATTGACTTCACGCTTGATTTCCATGCCCACACGATCCGTACGGAAATGATTTGCCATGATATTCCTTTCTCTACTTTGAACCAAAAGCTAGGCCAGCAGACCTAGCTATTTTTAAACTTATTGATTTTCAGTTCAAATTGAAACGAAGTTCAATTTGAACTCATCTGCTTCTTTCGCCGTGGTGAAAGTGATGGAACTGATTTATCAGTCCCATCAAAGGGGATTTTTGAGACCCTAGGCTCAAAAATAAGCAATGAAACCATCGGTTTGCTTGCGTCCCTCACCACCTAAGAAAGGAGCAAAAATCTTATCTCTTGATTTCTTCCATGACATAAGCCTCAATCACATCATCAGTCTTAATATCATTGTAGCCATCGATCATCAATCCACCTTCACGACCGTTTGTAACTTCTTTGACGTCGTCTTTGTAGTGTTTCAAGCTTGCGAGTTCACCATCATAGATAACGACACCGTCACGGATAACACGGACTTTAGAGTCACGGGTAACCTTACCGTTGATAACCATGAATCCACCGATGGTTCCCACTTTAGATACCTTGAAGGTTTCACGAATAACTGCTTCACCGATAACTTTTTCTTCGAATTCTGGATCAAGCATCCCTTTCATGGCTTCTTCCATCTCTTCGATAACCTTGTAGATAATGCTGTGGAGACGGATTTCAACATCGTCAGCTTCGGCTTGTTGACGAGCTTGTGGTGTAGGGCGTACGTTGAAACCAACGATAAAGGCATTTGAAGCTTCAGCAAGGGTAACGTCTGATTCGTTGATGGCACCGACCGCTGAGTGGACGATGGTCACTTTGACACCTTCTACATCGATCTTTTGAAGTGAGGCAGAAAGGGCTTCAACAGAACCTTGTACATCGGCCTTGATGATAACGTTAACTGATTTGAGTTCACCAGCTTTAAGGGTATCAAAGAGGTTTTCAAGGCTGACACGTTGGGTAGCTTGACGTTGTTTCATGAGGGCACGTTTGGCACGTTCTTCGCCGGCTGCACGCGCAGATTTTTCATCCTCGTAAACAGCAAAGTGATCACCCGCCATCGGTGCTTCGTTCAAACCTGTGATTGAAACTGGTGTTGATGGACCAGCAACCTTAACACGACGACCAAGGTCGTTGGTCATAGCACGAACGCGACCGAAGGTATTTCCGACAACGATTGGATCTTGGACATTCAAGGTACCTTGTTGAACAAGAAGGGTTGCAACCGCACCTTTTCCTTTATCCAAGCGCGCTTCGATAACTGTACCGATCGCACGCACTGTTGGGTCTGCCTTAAGTTCTTGGATTTCAGCCACAAGAAGGACTGTTTCCAACAATTCTTCGATGTTTTGGTTGAATTTAGCTGAGATTTCAACAAATTCAGAATCTCCGCCCCAAGCTGTTGACATAACTCCATGCTCTGCCAATTCACCGATAACACGTTCTGGGTTGGCACCTGGTTTATCAATTTTGTTGATGGCTACGATGATTGGAACGTTGGCCGCTTTTGAGTGGTTGATGGCTTCGATAGTCTGAGGCATAACCCCGTCATCTGCCGCTACAACCAAGATAGTAATATCGGTAACAGACGCACCACGCGCACGCATAGATGTAAAGGCCGCGTGTCCTGGTGTATCAAGGAAGGTGATCTTCTTGCCATTTTCCACAATTTGGTAGGCACCGATATGCTGAGTGATACCACCTGCTTCACCTGTCGCAACACGAGAGTTACGAAGGGTATCTAGGAGAGTTGTTTTACCGTGGTCAACGTGTCCCATGATGGTTACAACTGGTGGACGCTCAACCAATTCATCTTCATTGAGATAACCATCTTCGACAAAGAAACGTTCGATATCAGCATTATCCACTTCAACCTTTTGTTTGGCTTCGATACCATAATCCACCATGAGGAGTTCGATTGTTTCCCCATCCAAGGATTGGTTTTGTGTGGCCATGACACCCATCATGAAAAGTTTCTTAACGATTTCAGCTGGTTCACGTTTGATACGTTTTGCGATTTCCGCAACGGTCATACCATCTGTATATTCAAATTCTGTTGGCAATTCATGGAATTTACGTTCTGTAACAGGTTTTGGAGCCTGATTACGATTGTTCTTGTTATTGCCTTTTTTGTTCTTCTTGTTGTTATTCCAGTTACTATTTCTTTGATTTCTCACTTGATTTTGACTACTTCGATTCTTTTGTTGTTTTCTAGGACCATCTTCTTCGCGATCGTAATCGTCGCGTTCTTTGTCTGGTCGGGCTTGTTTTTTACGACGTGTATCCACTGCAACTTCTTTTTTCACAGGAGCTGTTTCAACCACTGCTTGAACTTGTTGCGCTTGTTCAGCTAACTTAGCAGCTTCTTCAAAGATTTCCTCTGGCTCCTTGCGTTTGTTAGCTTGAGCCAAGGCTTCTTTGGCAGCCTGAGTCTGCTTGAAACGTTCCTCGCTTGAACGAGCGTACTCTGCGTTTTGCTCTGCTTTCAATGCTGCCGCACGGGCCTTAAAGTCAATGCGTGGAGCCGCTTGATTTGGACGTTTGTCCTCTTGCTGACGGCGCTCGTTGCCACGATTTTGCTGACCTTGCTGTTTCTTAGCTTGGTCATTAAATCGACGATTGTCGCGGTTGCCTTGACCTTGTTTTCCACCATTACGGCCGTCATTTTTCTGACGGTTCCCATTTTGTTGTTGGTCACGGTTATTGCCCTTATTTTGCTTGCGTCGTTCTGCCTGTTCTTTGGCACGAGCTTCACGTTCAGCCTTGAAATTACGGCTTTGCGGTTTTATTGCTACTTTTTCTGCCTTCGGAGCAACTGGCTCAGCCGGTTTTGCCTCTTCCTTAGCTACAGCTGGTTTAGCTGGCTCAGATTTTTCGGCTTTCTTTTCTGCACTTGCTTTTGGTGCTGCAGGTTTTGCTTCTACTTTTGGAGCAGCTGCAGGCTTAAAGCTGGCAGCGATTTTTGCAGCGACAGCTTCTTCCACACTTGATGAGTGGCTTTTCACATCCAAGCCCAACTCTTTTGCACGCGCTACAACTTCTTTACTTTCTTTTCCAAGTTCTTTTGCGATTTCGTACAATCTTTTCTTAGACAAATCATGTCCTCCTCTTCTATTCCATAAGAGACCTCATTTTCTTTGTAAATCCAGCATCTGTCACAGCCAAAACCTTTCTCGATTTTCCGACTGCTATGCTTAATTCCAGTGTTGAAAACACGGTTACAATTTCTACTTGATAATAATGACTTTTATCTTGAATCTTCTTGGTCAGATTGGGTCCAGCATCATGGGCTAGAAAGACCAACTTGGCCTTGCCGTCTTGAATGGCCTTGACCACCAATTCTTCACCCGATATAATCCGCCCTGCTCGCTGAGCAAGTCCCAAGAGATTGCTTATCTTTTGCTTATTCAAGTCCTAACTCTCTTCTTTTCACTTTGTGATCCACATAAGCGATCAACTCATCATAAAAGCTTTCTTCCACTTCCATGTCAAAGCTACGGTTAAAGACCTTCTTCTTTTTCGCATCTAGGGCTTCTTTATTGTCTAGCTTGATATAAGCGCCGCGGCCATTGGCCTTGCCTGTAGGATCAATAAAGACTTGTCCTTCCTTGTTCTTGACAATGCGGAGCAAATCACGCTTATCAATCACTTCGTTGGATACAACAGACTTGCGCAAAGGGATTTTTCTCGTTTTCATCTTTCCCTCCTCTAGCAGCTTTTATTCTTCTACAGTATCGTTTTCTGCTTCCAAATCTACCGAACCAGCTTCTTCCATGGCTTCAAATTCGCTAGCAGACTTGATATCGATACGGTAACCAGTCAAGTGAGCTGCCAAGCGAACGTTTTGCCCACGACGACCGATAGCAAGAGAAAGCTTGTTATCTGGAACAACCACCAAGGCACGTTTGCTGTCGTTTTCGTCAAAGATAACTTGGTCAACCTCAGCAGGTGCAATGGCATTGTAGATAAATTCAGCTGGATCTGCTACCCACTCGATGACATCGATATTTTCTTCGATTGGTACCATGCGGTCATTTTTAGCATCATAACGAGCTGGGTGGAATTTGCTGGTAATCTTCTTAATATTCGCTCCACCACGTCCAACGATTGTTCCGATAGCATCCACGTTTGGATTATGACTACGAACTGCAACCTTCGTACGGTCACCAGCTTCACGAGCCACGCTCATGATTTCAACAGTTCCATCATAAACTTCTGGAATTTCTTGCTCCATCAAACGTTTGATCATTTCTGGATGGCTACGGCTAACAAAGACGTTGACACCACGAGGGTTGTCTTCAACCTTGTAGACATAAACTTCAATACGATCATGAGAAGCAAAAACTTCTCCAGGGATTTGGTCTTGTTTTGACAATTGGGCTTCGATGCTGCCAAGGTTGACATAGATAAAACGGTTGTCAAAGCGTTCTACAGTACCAGACATGATTTCTTGCTCATGTTCTTTATAAGTATTGTAAGTGATGGCACGTGTTTGCTTGCGCATTTTTTCCATGATGGTTTGTTTGGCAGATTGAGCTGCTACACGACCAAACTCAGCAGGTGCTTCTTCAAACTTGATTTTGTCACCAAGTTCATAGGCTGAATTAATGGCAAGAGCATCTTTCAAACTGATTTCCAAACGGCTATCAAATACTTCATCAACCACTTCACGGACAGTATAGACTGTAAAGTCACCTGTTTTTTCGTTGAAGTCAATAGCTACGCTGTCTGATTGACCATAGCGTCTGCGATAAGCGGAACGAAGCGACTCTACTACTGCGTCGATGATATCTTCTTTTTTGATTCCCTTGTCTTCTTCCAAAATGCGGAAGGCCTCTAGCATTTCTTTACTCATGTTTTCTTCACTTTTGAATCCTCAAAAGCTATCCTTTCTTTTTCTATAATTTAACTGCTAAACGTGCTTTTGATACTAAACTATATGGAATTTGGACGGTTTTCTTACGCGTCTTGTCCATATATTCCATGGTCAACTCGTCCTCTTCAAAGGCCAACAAGGTTCCTTCAAAGACCTTTTGCTTATCGATGGCTTGGTAGAGCCCGACATGAATGTATTTCCCAACCGCTCCAGCGACAGCATCCTTGGTTTTCAAAGGACGTTCCAAGCCTGGACTGGTGATTTCTAGGAAATATTGTTCTGGGAAGGGATCTGGCTTGATGGTGTCTAAGACAGGACTGATAATTTCTGTCAAGTCTGCCGTGTCGTTCAAGGTAATTCCTTCAGGTTTATCTACAAAAATACTGAGAATCATGTCACTGCCAATCTTTCCATACTCGATATCCACGAGTTCGAAAGGTGCTTGGATGACAGGTTCTACAACTTCTCTGACTAATTCTACGATTGTTGCGATTGCGTCCACCTCCTCATAAGCAAGAGGCGAAGATATTTCCCCGCCTCTCTTTTCATATTCTTACTCTTAGTATAGCACTTTTTACTACTTATGTAAAGCAAAAGCACTTATACAGCCTGATTTCAGGCTATTTCTTAAAATTCTGCCTCAACTCGGTAGATAACTTGACCCTTGTTGGAGAATTTTTGCTCATATTCTGTCATGACATTGCCTTCAAAATCACTGGCATGTAAATCAAGCCAGACACCATTGAGCTTCATGCCATACTGAGAAAAGCTCACTAGGCTGTACTCAAACAAGCCACGGTTATCCGTCTTGAAATGAATTTCTCCATTTTCAGGCAAGATACGTTTGAAGGTATCCAAGAAGGTCTTGTAGGTCAAACGACGCTTTTCATGGCGTTTTTTCGGCCATGGATCTGAAAAGTTCAGATACAAACGATCAATCTCACCGTCTTCAAAGTAGTCAGTCAAGTCAGAACCATCTACCCACAAGAGCTTGATATTAGGCACTCCAACTTCAAGAACCTTGTCCAAAGCGTAGCTCAAAACAGACTTTTGAATATCAATCCCGATATAGTTGATGTCAGAGTTTTGCTTGGCCATACCTGAAACAAAGGCTCCCTTTCCACTTCCAACTTCCACATGAATGGGATTATCATTGCCAAACAAGTCCCGCCATTTTCCCTTGGCTTCCAAGGGATTGAGGACCACATACTGGGGATTTGCCTCTAGTAATTCTGTCGCCCCTTTACGATTTCTAACTCTCATCTTCTCTTTCCATACTTGTCTCGGAAGTGACGTAAGCCATGGATCTCCCGATTGACATTTTCTAAATCTTGGTTCATATAATACTTGGAAATCTGGCTCAAATAAGACAATTGACCGTACCAATACAATTTATTCAATACCGTTTGATTGTACTTGTATCCGTAATAGGTCAGCCATTCCTTCCACTGATGTTCTGGAATATAATGGCAGAGCATGTGAGCCACGTCAAACATGCGGTCGGTCAAACGAACCGAATCCCAATCTACCAAATAAATCAAGCCACTATCTGTCTCAATCCAATTACTATGTCGTACATCTCCATGGACAATGGTCGCATAGTCCTCTCTAAATCCTGGAATAGTCTGACGTAAATCAGCCATCACTTCACTGATAAAATGATTTTTACGCAAAGCATCTGGAGCAGTTTCCTGCCAAGACTGTAGTAAATCTACAGGTGTTTCCATGGCATATCCCAACCGACTCAACTGTGTCATCAACGGACGTGAGCGATGAAGACGGGTTAAAATATTGACGATTTGCTTACGATTCATATCATAGGGGGTCAATATCTTGCCTGTCAACCATTCTTGAGCACACATATCACGCCCATCTGCCAAACGGCGACTCCATAATAATTGTGGAGCAATTTGTTCTCTAGCTAGACCAGGTAGGATTGGAGAGGTGTTCATTTTTACAAAGATGCGCTTCCCATCAGGATAGCTACCCATATAAGCCTTGCCACTTTTCCCAGGTATGGGAGTCAGTGTTAGCTCATTATCACCCAAATCCATTTCTTTCCTCCGTATAAAGTTTCCTTACTATTCTACTAGTTTTTGGCCTATTCGTCAACCGCTCCACACCCGATTCTCAAAGAAAAGCCTCTGGATTGGTTTGGGATATCCCTATAGAAAGAAAAAGGTAAGCACCGTCTTCTACTTACCTTTCATAATTTTTATAAATAATATAAGAGTGGCCAAGCATTGTAAAACATGTGAACTAGAGTAGAAACCCATAGGTTTTGGCTCTTTTTATAAGCAAAGCCCAGTAACAAGCCCCCAAGTAGATAAAAAATAAACGAAGGGACATTAGAAGGTCCATGCATAAAAGAAAAGAGAGAGGAAGTCAGTACAATCCCTAACCAAGAATTGTCAAAAACCGCACCTTGAAGAAGTCCTCTGAAAATGAGTTCCTCCTGGATGGGGCCAAAAACTGAGGAAGTCAAAATCAAAGACAGGGAAATTCCTCTGCTGACTTCCGCCAAGTGTTGAACTCCTGCTCCAGAAGAAACAGCGAAGAAATGAATATAAACTAGCGTCTCAAGAACGCTTAGAAAAAAGATTGCAATGAAAAGCAAAAGTTGTTTCTTGCTTAACATCCCAAAAGAAACCATTTCAAACTTTCTAGCATAAGTAACACTCAGCGAGGTTACAAGAAGACTTACAATAATCAATTCAGATTCATTTTGAAAAAAATCCCCGTGGTTAATCGTATAAGGAACTGTAATGACGATTAGTAGTACTAAAAATCCAAAACAAAAGGCATGAAATTTATCAAAAAACTTCATAAAATTATCCTCCCCACCAAACAGACTTCCTACACGTCATTCTTTAGTTCTAGCCTTTCCAAAACAAACCATTTGAGTATCCAAAATACGACCACATAACCACCCCCTAAGAAGATAGCCATTAAAGATAACATGGGATTTAGGAAATAAAAGACCACCACAGATACAAAGGTTAGCACAAAAACATTAAAAGCAATGGTGTCAGAAGCCAAGACCAGAATATAAGGTGTCAACCAATCTAAGGTTTTGGAATCTAGGAAAAATAAGTGTTTATACATGATGACCTCCTCTATGGCTGAAAAGCAAGCCTTGGTTTTTTTACCCCAAGACTCTATGTAGAAAAGTCAGCAAAAATGGTAATGTTGCGAAAATATTATTAATCACATGCACCGCATAGGATGGATAAATACTCTTGGTATAGCGGGTCAAACCGGCAAAGATGATTCCAACTGTTGCAAAGATGAAAATATCTAACAAACTAGGTAGGCTTGAAAAATGAGGAAGAGCAAATAAAATTGACGGAAGAAGCAAATCAAGGCCAAATCTCGAATGCTTAAAAAAGGCGTGTTGCAGTAATCCTCTATAGATCAGCTCTTCCATAAGTGGAGTCAGAAAGAACAAAGTTATATAGATACCTAGCTCGGCAAAGTTGGTCCCACTATAACCGATCAATACAGCCCAACCTTCAGCAGTTGACTGAACATGTTTAGATGTCTGAACGTTAAAAGAGATCTGGAGCACTAGCACTAATACTGTCAAAATCGAATACCAAAGCCATTTTTTTCTCGGAATGCGAAAAAGATAGCCGTGCCCTGTCTTAAACAGAATCCAAATCATGACTCCACTAAATAGCAAACTCAAGAGATTTTGAATCCAGACGAAATTGCCAATCTGGGAAGAAAATTGCCAATAATTTTGAACAATAAGCGTCATCTGAGAAAGACCAAATACGAAAAATAAGTAAGAGAAAACTGCACTTATTTTTAATAGAAGTTGATACTTTTTCATAGAAATTCTTCCTCATTTCTTGTATTTCAGCCTATATTCCACATAAATGAAAACCTGCTCCTATATAACCACGGTCATGATAACCGCGCGGGCAGTAACCACTTACTGGAAAAGGACCTGAATTTTTTAATATAGGAGGGTAAGAACCGAATGGACTTACCTGATTAGCGTACCCTCTATAAATATCAGATACATCCCCACCCTCTATACGAGCAAGCATTTCATTATCCATAACTGCAAATTGTGACATCATTTTTGTATCCATGACGAATATCTCCTTTTTTATGTTTAATTTTTGTCCTGTTGCAACCTTGACAAGTTTAGTATATCATCGTTTATTAATTTTTTTCATCAAATCTTGAATTGTCATCAAAACATCTTGAGGCGTTAAAATAGTCGAAAAAGAAAGCATTTCGGAAATACTTTACCTTTTACCATTCATTTCATATACAGTTATAATCTTTTATATATAAAATAAATACACCTATCTTCTCACTCTTGTCTATAGGCAAATTCTAGCCATATGTTATTACAAACAAATAGTATCATTTCACCTGTTTACCATCTATTTTTATTTATGAATTTTTTGTTTCACTTTAATCATTATAGAAGCCATAAAAAACGCGACAGCTAGTCTAATCAGTTGGTAACTTTCTTCCTCGCCTGTTTTCGGTAATAATTTTTCATTTGAAGCAATAGATTCGCTTACATAATCAGTCCCCTTAACATCAGTTGAAGGAGTTTTATTTTCTTGAGCAACATCAAAAATAGGTTTGGGAGTTTCCAATTGATTCTTATTGTCCAACATTGCTAAATTGCCAGATTGAGTAGTTTTAGCTTTAGAAGTTGAGTTTATACTCTCCACTTTCCCACTATTTTCACTATTAGAATTGGGATTATCATTGGATATTTTCATTTCGGTTCTTTTTTCATCACTCATACCTTTGCTGTCACTCACAACTTTGTCACTAATACTCATGCTGTCATTTCTGGTTTTCTCATCACGGACACTTTCAGTTACTGTCTCTTCAGAAGATTTCACTGTCTCCGTTTGCTTAGGTGAGTTTCTCGAGTACATATAATCATACACCTGTTGTGCAGTTGCTCCGCCACCAACCCATCCAGATATCGGATGTCCATTTTTTAAATACAAAATTGTTGGTGTTCCTGGAATACCGACTTTTTTAAATAGAAACTCTCTCGCTTCCCCATCAAAATCCTTACCATCCAAATCATAATACTCTAACTTCTTTTCAATCAAGTTATTAAATTCTTTCAATTCAGGAGAAAATTGACGACAATGAGAGCAAGTTTTTCTACCAAAATAAATAGTATGTTCCAATTGATCCTCTGTAAAAGATTGACGTACAGCTTCAATATCTATCTTTTTAAAGTCCGTAACATTCTTCTCATACTCTTCTGGGGTTACAACAGCAGGTTTATGCTCCACCTTTTCCTTAGCCGATGGCAAATCTGGTACCACAACAGAACTATCATTCGCCTGAATAGATGAAGTAGTAGGCTGCTCTTCTGCATATACAACACCCGTAGTAATAGATGCAAATACAAGTGGTACAAGCAATAGCGATTTTATATTTTGTTTCTTCATAAGAATACTCCTTTACATTTGTTATCTTTATCTTACCTTATTTAAGATTACAAATTCATATAAATCTTAAATGGTCATCGAAACATCTTGAATTGCAAAAAAATTCATTATAAAAGGGTAAGTATTTCGAAAACACTTACCCCTTTATACTTCATTAAGCTCTACTTTTTATAATACTTCAAGCCCCACATAAGCAGAAGCATGATAATTAAGCAGAGAACAGCGCCAATATAGGCGATTATTTGTTGGTAGGCTTCTGTTGCTATGATACCTCTATACAAACAAATAATAGACATAAAGCCTGTCAAGCCGATGAACATGAGTTGATTGGTTCTAGGACTAACCAAATCATCATTTACTTCTATTTAAGATCATGTCTTTTATGCTAATGTATGTTAACACTAAAAAACAAGTTAGGCCAATAATATTCAAAATGAATAGCAATGGGGTTAAGTCTCTAAAAAAATTAGCCACTGACATTATAATAAATACTAAAAATACTATAGTTGAAACTATCTTTTTCTTGTTCATAATTATTTACTCCATTCCAACTAAATTCAGCTTAGTAATGAAGAGCGATTTTTAACAGAATGTAGCAGCACCCGTTGCCGCTCCGCCCCAAAAACCAGCAGCAGCTCCAGATACAGTACCAATGATAGGTAGCGTTACAGTGCCCACAGCACCACCAGCAACTCCTCCAGTCAATGCACCTCCAACTACACCGAGTCCACATTTTATCCAACCGCCACCTTCAATACAAGCAAGCACATCAGTATCCATAATCTCAAATTGTTCCATCATTTTTTGTATTCATGACAAATACTCCTTTTTTATTTTTAATTTTTGTCCTGTTGCAACTTTGACAATTTCAGTATAGCACTATTTGTTAAAGTTTTTCATCCAAATCTTGAATTGTCATCGAAACATCTTGAATTGTAAAAACTTTCTCCTTACCAAAGTAACGAATATCATTCATAAACCGAAAAATAATATATGTTATCATTGTTTTTTGCTATAATGATTAATGAGCTTACCTTTCTTGTCTTCAATAAAAAATCAGTATTTGAAGAAAACTAGGAAGCTAGTCACAGACAGTACTGCTTTACGGCGAGATGGTGTTACAGTAGTTTGAAGAATATTTCTTGGGTTCAAACTAAAATACCATAGTATATGAGGTGTCCTATATGAATAAGAAATCTTTTTTTATCATCTGTTCTACGTTGATTATAGCATCGAATCTTCTCATGATTTCCGTGGTGAACAAGGGAGAAGAAACGGGGAGCAACCTGTTTGTGATTGCTATAGCCTGTGTTTTGCTACCAGCCTTTTTATATGCAGTTGAAAACCAACTGACTTCATTGGTAAATGTAGAATCAATACTCCTGGTTCAGTTGACAGTTATATCTCTACTCCGTCTTATCAACAGAATAGGGAGTACGCCTGAAATTCTCAACATTATCATTACCCTCCTATTTTTGGCAAGTGGGACAGCCGGTATTCTTATTGCGATCATGAGAATCTATCAGAACAGACAGAAATAACGTTTAAGACCTCTTAATACTATATACTTGTTCGGTATCGTATTGAACCATAATATACAGGTGTTGTTATGAATTGTTTTAGCTGATTTAAAGATACCAATACTAAAAAACTATGTTTAAGTTAGAATTTTAAAAATTCAATTTTTGGCCGCCTAATCTTTCTTCCAATAGTCATCAAACAAGTCTTTTATTTCATACGAAGTAGTTTCTATAGGACAAGTGTATTTTTCCTACTTGCTTTTTAATTTCTTTTTTACAATTCAAGATGTTTCGATGACAATTCAAGATTTGAATAAAAAATTTTAAAAAACAATGCTATACTAAACTTGTCAAAGTTGCAACACGACAAAAATCTATGTTCAGAGGTGAGTGTCGTTAAAAATAAGATTTATTATGTATCAAATATTTTTTATGGTGTATTACTATTTTCTATTGGATTAAAAACAAAAGTATTTGTCTTTACCAGCTTAGCTTCAATAACTACGATAACTCTATCCATAATAGGACTTTTTAAAATTAAACGCAAGAACAAGGAGTAAATATGTTAGAATTAAATTTTAATAAATTAGAAGAAATTTCCGGTGGAGGAAATGTGAATGACTGTGTAAACGGAATTGTCGCTTCAGCATTAGTAATTGGACTTGCTGCTACAGGTCCAACAGGGTGGTTAGCACTAGCTGCGCTAGGTGGAGCAGCTGGTACTGCTGGCTTCGCTACAGGTTGGTCATGTACTTCACTCTATTATAAAGGTAATTAGGAGGAACTATAATGTTAATGGAAATTAATGAAAACTTTCTTGAAGAAGTTGTCGGTGGAGGAAATGTATCCGACTGCATGCTATCAGCGAGTGGTGCGCTAGGTACGATAGCTGGCGTAGGAGCAATAACAGGTCCCATTGGTTGGGGTGTCGCGCTAGTTTCTGCAGCAGGCTTTGGCTTCCTAACGGGATATAATTGCACTGCTTTATATTTAAACGGAGATTAAAGATACATATGATTTAGAAAGTTATATAAGCCCAAATCACCAGCCAGCGCCTAAAGACGCTGGCTTTCACTTTGTTCAAGCATTATTGCTCTTGACTCGTCACTTGCCTCTCAAAGAGGCTTTAGTATTACTTACCACTATCCCTAAAGGGATCCTCATATTCTTTTACACTCAATTTATCTATTTCTATATCATGCTTTACTCGTTCTCAAATTTTCATACTCGTGAAGAAATCATCCACTGGATAATTTCTTTAATCTTGACTACATTTCTTAATTGTAGCTTCATTTATTTCCCTATAATCGGATTTCACACACCTAATTCTTCATTTCATATCACCTGAAATACTTAAAAAAATCTAGACAAAAAAGCTTGAATATAAGAAAAAACGCATAATATCAGTACACAAAAACTTTACATTGCGTTTTATTGTTGCAATATTTTCTTCATTTTCTACCCAACTTTTTTACCATTCAGGAAGTTTCAATGACTATTCAAGATTTCATAAAATATGAACTTATTTTTATGGCATAATATACCTATCTACTATATGAAAATGAAAGGAATTGCCAATGACTTCTTATAAACGTACATTTGTTCCTCAAATAGATGCTAGAGACTGCGGTGTTGCTGCCTTAGCCTCGATTGCTAAATTCTATGGTTCAGATTTTTCTCTAGCTCACTTGAGAGAACTTGCAAAGACCAATAAAGAAGGGACGACTGCTCTTGGCATTGTAAAAGCCGCTGATGAAATGGGCTTTGAAACAAGACCTGTTCAAGCAGATAAAACTCTCTTTGACATGAGTGATGTCCCCTATCCATTTATCGTTCACGTTAACAAAGAAGGAAAACTCCAACATTACTATGTTGTCTATCAAACAAAGAAAGACTATCTGATTATTGGTGATCCTGATCCTTCTGTAAAAATCACCAAAATGTCAAAAGAACGCTTTTTCTCTGAATGGACTGGAGTAGCTATTTTTCTAGCTCCCAAACCCAGCTATCAACCCCATAAAGATAAAAAGAATGGTCTACTAAGCTTCCTTCCTCTGATTTTCAAACAAAAATCTCTCATTACTTACATTGTTCTCTCAAGCTTATTGGTCACTATTATCAATATAGGTGGTTCTTATTATCTCCAAGGAATCTTGGATGAATACATCCCAAATCAGATGAAATCAACTTTAGGAATCATCTCAGTTGGTCTAGTTATCACTTATATCCTCCAACAAGTCATGGGCTTCTCCAGAGATTATCTCCTAACTGTTCTGAGCCAGAGATTAAGTATTGATGTGATTTTATCCTATATTCGCCATATTTTTGAACTTCCTATGTCTTTCTTTGCGACACGTCGGACAGGAGAAATCATTTCACGGTTCACAGATGCTAACTCTATTATAGATGCCTTGGCTTCTACTATTCTCTCTCTTTTTCTGGATGTTTCCATTCTGATTCTTGTAGGGGGCGTCTTACTGGCACAAAACCCTAATCTCTTCCTTCTTTCTCTTATTTCCATTCCTATATACATGGTCATCATCTTTTCTTTTATGAAGCCTTTCGAAAAAATGAACCATGATGTCATGCAAAGTAATTCTATGGTTAGCTCTGCTATTATCGAAGATATCAACGGGATTGAAACTATAAAGTCGCTTACGAGTGAAGAAAATCGCTATCAAAATATAGACAGCGAATTTGTAGATTATCTGGAAAAATCCTTTAAGCTCAGTAAATATTCTATTTTACAAACGAGTTTAAAGCAGGGAACAAAATTAGTTCTAAATATCCTTATCCTATGGTTTGGCGCTCAATTAGTCATGTCGAGTAAAATTTCTATCGGTCAGCTGATTACCTTTAATACACTTCTTTCTTACTTTACAACTCCTATGGAAAATATTATCAACCTCCAAACCAAACTCCAATCTGCGAAGGTCGCTAATAACCGTTTAAACGAAGTCTATCTAGTCGAATCTGAGTTCCAAGCCCCAGAAAACCCTGTTCATTCACATTTTTTGATGGGCGATATTGAATTTGATAACCTTTCTTATAAGTATGGTTTTGGACGAGATACTTTAACAGATATTAATCTCACGATTAAACAAGGAGATAAGGTTAGCCTAGTTGGAGTTAGTGGTTCTGGTAAAACAACTTTAGCCAAAATGATTGTCAATTTCTTTGAACCCTACAAAGGACATATTTCCATCAATCATCAGGATATTAAAAACATTGATAAAAAAGTCTTGCGCCGTCATATTAATTACCTACCCCAACAAGCCTATATCTTTAATGGCTCTATCTTGGAAAATTTAACCTTGGGCGGTAATCATATGATTAGCCAAGAAGATATTCTAAGAGCTTGTGAATTAGCTGAAATCCGTCAAGACATTGAAAGAATGCCTATGGGCTATCAAACTCAGCTCTCTGATGGAGCTGGTCTATCAGGAGGACAAAAGCAACGAATCGCTCTCGCTCGTGCTCTTTTAACTAAAGCTCCTGTTCTAATACTAGATGAAGCTACTAGCGGTCTTGATGTCTTGACTGAGAAAAAAGTTATAGATAATCTTATGTCCCTAACTGATAAAACCATTCTCTTTGTAGCCCATCGTCTCAGTATAGCCGAACGAACTAACCGTGTCATTGTTCTTGACCAGGGGAAAATCATTGAAGTTGGTAGTCACCAAGAGTTAATGCAGGAGCAAGGCTTCTACCATCATCTATTCAATAAATAAGGAGAATGTCATGAATCCTAATCTTTTTAGAAGCGTCGAGTTTTATCAGAGACGTTACCATAACTATGCGACAGTGTTAATTATACCTCTTTCATTACTGTTTACTTTCATCTTGATTTTCTCCCTTGTTGCCACAAAAGAAATTACTGTTACTTCCCAAGGAGAAATCACCCCTACAAGTGTCATTGCATCTATTCAGTCAACCAGTGATAATCCTATCCTTGCTAATCATTTAGTGGCAAATCAAGTAGTTGAAAAAGGTGACTTACTCATCAAATACTCTGAAACAATGGAAGAAAGTCAGAAAACTGCCTTAGAAACTCAATTACAAAGACTTGAGAAGCAAAAAGAAGGACTTGGAATTTTGAAACAAAGCTTAGAGAAAGCGACTGATCTTTTTTCTGGTGAGGATGAGTTTGGCTACCATAATACCTTTATGAATTTTACTAAACAATCCCATGATATTGAACTGGGTATTACAAAGACTAACACTGAGGTTTCAAATCAAGCTAATCTTGCCAATAGCAGTTCATCAGCCATCGAACAAGAAATTACAAAAGTTCAACAACAGATTGGAGAATATCAAGAGCTGAGAGATGCTATCATAAATAACAGAGCACGCTTACCAACTGGCAATCCACACCAGTCAATTTTGAATCGTTATCTTGTAGCCTCACAAGGACAAACACAAGGAACTGCAGAAGAGCCATTTTTATCTCAAATTAATCAAAGTATTGCAGGTCTTGAATCATCTATCGCAAGCCTCAAAATTCAGCAAGCTGGTATCGGAAGTGTAGCAACTTATGATAATAGTTTAGCAACCAAAATTGAAGTACTCCGCACTCAGTTTTTACAGACAGCTTCTCAGCAACAACTGACCGTGGAGAATCAATTAACAGAATTAAAAGTACAACTAGATCAAGCGACACAGCGCTTGGAAAATAATACTTTAACCTCTCCAAGTAAAGGAATCGTTCATCTGAACAGCGAATTTGAAGGTAAAAATAGAATTCCAACTGGTACAGAAATTGCTCAAATATTCCCTGTCATCACAGATACAAGAGAAGTACTAATCACTTACTACGTATCTTCTGACTATCTACCTCTACTAGATAAAGGACAAACTGTAAGATTAAAACTGGAGAAGATTGGAAATCACGGCATTACCATCATCGGTCAACTCCAGACAATTGATCAAACTCCTACCAGAACAGAGCAAGGTAATCTCTTTAAATTAACCGCTCTTGCAAAACTATCTAATGAGGATAGTAAACTCATCCAATATGGCTTACAAGGTCGCGTCACTAGTGTAACTGCAAAGAAAACATATTTTGATTATTTCAAAGATAAAATCTTAACCCATTCTGATTAATTTTCAGATAACACTCTATAACTATTTATTATCTTATAAAACAGGAGAATCATAACATGGATAAGAAACAAAACCTAACTTCATTTCAAGAACTAACAACTACCGAACTCAATCAAATTACAGGTGGAGGATGGTGGGAAGATATCTTATACGACCTTAATATAATTAAGCGTAACAATACGAAAGGACTTCATCATCCAATACAACTATAAAAAATAAGACCGAGTAACAAGAACTCTCGGTCTTATTTTTTTCATCATTCTGTAGGTATCATAGTAAGCACCTGACGAAAAACTTGATCTTGACAGGTGGTATTGAGACTGGTATTGGGATGACTTTCCACAATTTTCATGACGGTATAGAGCCCAACACCTCGGTCCTCTCCTTTAGAACTAACTCCAAAAGAGAAGATTTCAGAAACATCTATACCCTCTTCTCTGATGGAATTTTCGATGATAAAGGTCTCCTGTGCTCCATTTTTTAAAAAGGCGATTGAAACATGAGGTTGACTGGCCTCTGCACTGGCTTCAATAGCATTGTCACAAAGGATAGACACAATGGTTAGAAAATCAAGCAAACTCATCCCCTCTACCTGAATCTCCTCAGGAACTTCGACATTAAAGACTATGTTCTTATCTCTGGCTTTTAGAAATTTCCCTGCTAGAAGACTTTTGAGGGATTTATCACGAATATTCACCAATCGACCAAGGTCATATTTATTGTTCTGCAATTTCTGACTGGAATCCTTTAAGACGGAGCCATAGACCTCTTTTATCTGCTCCATATCCTCCTCTTCAATGCCCAGACGTAAGCTGGTCAAGAGGTTGGTGTAGTCATGGCGAAAGCTCCGTACTTCCTTGTAAAGTTCCTCTATATGTCGACTATAGCGTTCCATATCTCTGTAGCGCAAGGTCTGCTCTTGGTCCAGTCTCTCACGGAGTTTGTCCTTCAAATAGGTATCCAATTTCTTGATAACCCCCATAAAAAAGAGGAGGTAAAACACTAGGATGAGATAGCGAACAGTCTTTGATTGAATACCTTGCTCATATTCAAAGTAAGACAGAGTTTGTATCACCAAATAGTAAGCCCCCATTATCCAGTTAATTTTAGTCAGGGACTTTTGAAAACCTGTATCAAGAATCTCCCTTCTCAAGCTAGTGAAATCATAGTCCAACCATTTCAAAAAGGCTAGAGAAATGAAGAAATTGAAAATTATTATACACAACCAAATCAAAGAGTAATCATCATGTACTTGCCCTTGTCCCAAAAATGGAAGCACAAAATAAGAAAGACCTCTATAAAAGAGATTCACCAATATCATTGGAAAGAGACCATAAAAGAAAAGGAGTTTTTTAGGAAACCCTCTTAACAATAAGAAAGACAAGCCTATGCCGTACAAGGGGTTCGTGAAATAAGATAGGTAAGTATTTCCTACTATATAGCTAATCATTACAAAAACAACGGCCAACAGTATCCTAAAAAGAAAGGCCTTAAAAATCCTCTCAAAAGTGAGACCAATTCCATCTACCTTAAAGAAAATGACAATTTCTAGCACATTAGTAATGAGTGTATACAATAATATCCAAGCAATATTCATAAATTCTCCTAGCTCAGTGTAAGTTATTAATAGCCTCAGACACTTCCCTGACCTTATAACGCGCAATCATACAGCTTCCACCATTGGGAAAGTAAAGAAGTTTTTCTTTCTTATCCAAACGAACCACATTGGCTGGATTGATGAGAAAAGAGCGATGGCACCGCAAGAGACGAGGCTCCTGCTTGAAAACCTCCTCTAAACTCGCTGTAAATTCCAGCCTGTCTGTCTTGGTATAGAGAATAACACGATGGGCTCTGGGCGATGTTTCGAGATAGTAAACCTCTTTAAAAGGATACTGGAATTGGGCAAATTTTGATTTAAAATAAAAGCAATCTTCCGCCAGACTTTTACTATCTTGACTATTGGCATAGAGAAGGGCTGTTTCGATCCGAGACTCAAACTCCTCTGCCGAAAGGGCCTTATCAATGTAGTCCAAAGCAGACACTTGGTAGCGAAAGGAGAGGGGCATAAACTCCGAGTGAGTCGTCACAAAGACGATTAAGGCATAAGGATCCCTATCCCGAATCTTTCTAGCCACTTCCAGACCCTTCATCTCTTCATTTCGAATCTCAATGTCCAAAAAGAATAGCTGATGTGCTCCCTTCTCATGCACCTCTGCCAGCAGTTGGTCTGGCTTGCCAAAGACCTCAAAAGAGCTAGGAATGATATGATGTTCTTTCAAAAGTTTATCAATCGTCGTTTCAATTCTAGCTTGTTGGGAAAAATCATCTTCTAAAACAAATATTCTCATCTTCTTACTCTCCTTCTTTCAACCATTTTTGACGAATTTCTCTATAGCGACGTCTGGCATACTTGACAGCGTATTGACCTTCTTCTCCAAGAAAAAGGATTCTTTCTTGAAAATCAATCGATTTTACTTTATCAAGATTGACCAAACAATTTCGATGACATCTCATCAAGGTTTCCCCATATTGGTTCTCAAGATTACTTAAATTTTGAACCATATTAAAGCTAGCTTCTTCTGTAACAATCTGTACGGTATGGGCTTTAGTTGGATGTGTTTGGATATAGTAGATATCGTCGACGTTTACTTTATAGACTGTTTTCTGTGTCTGAATAATCATATGTTTCATTGGATTCTCCTCCTAAGAAAAGAATAACAGAAAAGGTCTAGCACAAGCACACCCAATCCTAAACAGTCTTTGAAAGCTCCTAAAAGGATTATTTTTCTACAACATCATGATGGGCTTACCACTATTTTATCATAAAATCTTAACAGTACCATTCAGGAAATTTCAAGAACAATTAAAGATTTGATGGTGAAAAAGGAGATAAAAGTGATAAACTGACAGTATCAAAACACAGTTGCTAGAAACAAGACTGGCACCCAGATTAAAGGAGAAATTCTCATGACAGATACAGACCCTATCAAAAGAGCTCAGACTTTGATTACTGACTTAAACAAAGCCTATCAAGCATGCAAACAGGCAACCGCTGACGACGTCAGCTTTCAAGAGCAATTAAACTCTATTCTTGGCTTTCTAGCCAAGGCTGAAACAGTGGATAATCGAGTCTTGATTGAACTGGAAAAATTTTACCAGACTTCCAGTCTTCTCATGGGACTCAGCGCTCTTGATCCAGATGCTCCAACTCGCGCCGCTTGGCGGGCCTATGACCGCTTCCACTTTGACCAAGTCAAGACCAAGTTGAGTCTCTACGGACCAACCATTATCTTGTAGAAAATAAAAGAAGTTGAGACAAACTGAACTCAACTTCTTTTTAGTGCCATATAAGCAAGTTTTAATCCTGCATCTGACGTTTCACCTGATAAGGTAGGTACAAGACTATTAAAACCAAACCAGCTCCTAGTAAGGCTAGAAGGGCTAGTTTTTCTTGGAAGGTAATCAACCCAACAACTAATTCCACAAGTAAAACAAAACTGGTCAATCCTCGGACTACCGCCTGCAAGCCTTTTTCCTTTTGCCCCTTGTCCAGTGGAAAAAGTTGGGTCAAATACTGGTAGTCAAAAGCGTGATAGAGGGCCAACAACTGGAAGAGCAAGAGGTAGTTAAAGAGAACCACCACCGCTGTCGCAATCCAAGCTTGCTCGATAAAGACCTGCGCTAGCAAGGAAAGTAGGAGCAGACGGAGACTGAGCGCAAAGAGATCTCCATTTCGCAAATAAGAACGCAGATAGAGATTTTGCCAAATCTTCCCAGGTACCTTCTGAACAGCCTTTAGGATAAAGTCCAGATAGGCACGACGTTTGACGCTGTTTGAAATTCCCTTGACCTGCGTAAAGAGGGCAAAGAAACGAAGCAAGACTTGCTTGCGCTTACTTTCTTGGGCAATGACATAGTCCCAGTCCAGTCCAGTTTCCGTGAAAAATTTGCTGGCCTTTTGACGAAAGAGGAAATATTTTCCTACTCCCAATAAAAGCACATAGACCAGAAAAACTGGCAAGCTATAACCCATTGCTAAAAATAAAGGCGCAAATAACAGCAAGAAAAGGGTCTGGATAAAGAGCCAAAAGACTAGGGAAATGCCAGTTTGACGTTTGAGATGGCTCTTGATTTCCTCTTCTCCAACTAAGAGAAAGAGCTTGTCTGGAGCCTCCATATAGGTGGCAATTCCTCCCCAAAGCAAAAGCAAAACAGAGGTAATTCCTACAAACAAAAGGATAGGCCAATGATTTTCAGGAAAATGTTGTAAGAGTTGACTGTACTGGTAGGCTAGAAAGCCCAGCAGGACAAGCAGGAACAAGACAAAGTGGTCATTGAGAACATAGCGCAAATAACCAAGACACTCCTTACGAAAAGCCTGCTTTCTCTTTAAAAACAAGTCTTTCATAGCTCCTCCTCTTTGGTCAGAGCCAAGTAAATATCATTTAAACTAGCCTCAGGCATATCAAAGGCTTCGCGCAGTTGCAGGAGATTACCCTTGGCACGCACCTCTCCCTTGTGAAGAATGACAAAGGCATCACACATCTTCTCAGCCGAATCCAGCACGTGGGTACTCATGAGAATGGACTTACCCTTTTGCTTTTCCACTTCCAAAAGCTGAATCAAGTCCGCAATAGCTAGCGGATCGAGACCAAGGAAAGGCTCATCCACAATGAAAAGACTTGGATCCACCACAAAAGCACAGATAATCATGACCTTCTGCTTCATCCCTTTTGAAAAATGAACAGGAAACCAGTCTAATTTCTGGTCCAAACGGAACATTTTTAACAAGGGCTCTACTCGCTCAAAAGCCACTTTCTGCTCAATACCATAAGCCATAGCAACCGTTTCGATATGCTCTCTGAGGGTCAATTCCTCATACAGGCTAGGTGTCTCAGGAATGTAGCCAATTTGCTTGCGGTAGCTAGTCGCATCTTCTTGCAGGGTCAGGCCATTGATATTGATGGAACCACTATAAGGTGTCAAGAGACCGATAATCTCATTAATAGTCGTCGATTTCCCAGCACCATTGAGACCAATCAAACCAACCAGCTGCCCACTTTCAACGGTAAAGGACACATCTTTCAAGACAGGGACATGAACATAGCCACCTGTCAGGTTTTTAATTTCTAACATATTTTCTCCAAATCTGGTATAATGTAGCTATATTATATCAAAATTCAATACAGTAGAGGTAGATTTTATGTCAGATTGCATTTTTTGTAAAATCATCGCAGGGGAAATTCCTGCTTCAAAAGTATATGAAGATGAGCAGGTGCTTGCCTTTCTTGATATCTCTCAAGTGACACCAGGACACACCTTGGTCGTACCAAAAGAACACTATCGCAATCTTTTGGAGATGGACGCTACGAGCGCCAGCCAACTCTTTGCCCAAGTACCAACAATTGCTCAAAAAGTCATGAAAGCTACCAAGGCTACTGGCATGAATATCATTGCCAACTGTGAAGAAATCGCTGGTCAAACAGTCTTTCATACCCACGTTCACCTCGTGCCTCGCTACAGTTCGGACGATGACCTCAAGATTGATTTTATCGCCCACGAACCAGACTTTGACAAACTTGCTCAAGTCGCTGAAACCATCAAAAACGCCTAAGGAGTTGCCATGAAATTATCCAACCTACTGCTATTTGCAGGAGCTGCAACTGGAAGTTATCTGCTCACAAAAAATCGTCAAACCATCACAGATGAAGTCTTGAATACCACTGACCGCGTTCAAGCTATCAAGGATGATGTGGATATTATCCAAAACAGCCTGCAAATCATCGACCAACAAAAAGAACTCATCAAGGAATACCAAGAAGACCTGACTTACAAGTTTAAGGTCTTGGAAAAAGATATCCAGACTAGATTAGCTGTGATAAAAGAAACACAGGAAATCGAAGATAAGTAAAAAGAGCCATGAACTTTCCTTAAATCTATTTTAGGTTGTCAGGGTCAAACAAAAAAGAGGAATGAAAATGAAACAGTTTTTTAAAATTCTGGCACAGATCATCCTAATCCCTTGTGGTTGCCTTAGCCTTCTTGCGGTCCTAGCATTTCTAGTACTGTTTTTTGCCTTCAGAGCCTCACCGATTGACATTCACAAGGGAAATAACGCCCTCAAACAAATCTTTACCTCCCTTGACATGCCTCCTAAGAAAGTAAAATCAAATGGAAGATATAAATACGAGGGTGGGGGCTTAAATTTTTATGTTACTTTCTCAGATGAGGTCATCAATAGCCATCCCGTCTTAAAAGAAAGTCCAAATCTCACCAAAAACCAACTCGAAGTCTATGTCCTACAGACTGGAGATATCTCCTACTATAAAGTAGGGGATAACTTGTTCAATCATGGTTTATTGCAATTTTTAAAGAAGGAAAGTAGGAATTATTTACAAGAAATCGGAAAGAAACCAAATCCTGATTACTCAGTTCTATATTGGAAGGATCAGGAAAGTCTAAAAAAGGGAATTGCATTCTATGAAAAAGCCTTGACTTTAGTGGATATTCAGGATAACTCTGCAATCAACCATATTGATACCGTTACCATTAAGCCTGGTAAAGAAGCGGAAATCAAGCAACTCATCCAAGATATGGATGCAGCTGGCTTGCTCAAGCAAAGGTCTGATAGAAAATCAGCCGATGAGTGATTGTTCCAATGCTAACATTACAAAGAATAAAGTAAAAAGAGCCCAACGGCTCTTTTTGTGTTATTCTCCTTCAAAGGCATCTTTAATATGGTCAAAGAAGCCCTTTTTCTTTGGATTGACTTTTAAATCACCTGCAGCTGCGAATTCTTTCAAGGCTGCTTTTTGGCGGTCATTCAAGCCTGTCGGTGTTACAACATTGACGGTAACGTATTGGTCACCAACTGCACCGCCACGAAGGCTCGGTGCTCCCTTGCCACGTAGACGGAATTTCTTACCAGTCTGAGTACCCTCTGGAATAACCAATTCAACATCACCGTGAACAGTTGGAATATCTACTGTATCACCAAGAGCTGCTTGGACAAAGTTGAGGTTCAGATTATAGAAAATAGTGGTTCCTTCACGTTCAAACTTATCGCTGGCTTCCACAGAAACCACTACATACAAGTCACCATAAGGTCCACCGTTAAATCCTGCTTCACCTTGACCCGCTAGGCGAATTTGTTGACCAGTTTCCACACCAGCAGGGATTTTCACATGTACGCTATGGGCTTGTTTTTTATGCCCTGTTCCGTGACATGTTGTACATGGATCTTTGATTTCTTTTCCGCGACCGTGACAGACATCACAGGTTACTTGGCGACGCATCATACCAAGAGGAGTTTGTGTATCGACGTTAATGACACCAGCACCATGACAGCGTCCACAAGTGACTGGACTTGTTCCTGGCTTAGCACCTGAGCCATTACAAGTACTACAGCTTGCTTCACGATTGTACTTAACCTCTTTTTCAGCTCCAAAAATAGCTTCTTCAAAGGTCAAATTCACACGGTATTGGAGGTCATCCCCCTGACGAGGAGCATTTGGATTGCGTGAATCACCGCCTCCTCCGAAGAAACTTGAGAAGATATCTTCAAAACCACCGAAGCCTCCTGCCCCATCGAAACCGCCGAAACCACCAGCTCCACCAAAACCACCGTTGGCTCCAGCAGCACCGTATTGGTCATAGGCAGCACGTTTTTGGTCGTCACTCAAAGTCTCATAAGCTTCCTGAACTTCCTTATACTTTTCCTCAGCACCAGGCTCCTTGTTGATATCTGGGTGGTATTTTTTCGAAAGCTTACGATAAGCCTTTTTGATCTCGTCTGCCGAAGCGTTTTTTGACACCCCCAGACGATCATAAAATTCAGTATTGTTCATACAAGATACCAAGACCGTAAAATTCGACTGAAAAATAGGAAATCTGACGCTGGAGCGATGCTCCTAGACAGATTTATCTTTTTTCCGAGAATTTAGGTCGGGTTCAATTCCTTTCTTTTATATTGAGTAAGAAATTTGGGAACCCGTGTTCAGTTACGAACACTCTTTGTTCCTTTCTATAATTTTCATGTAAATCTTTAGAGGCTGTTTTCTATACTCTGCTTCACTTGATTAAACTCTTCATCTGATAGAGTAAATATCAAATCCTCTTCAGCATACTCGTTCTGTTCTTTAAAATAATTGTCCGTATTCTCTGCCAACCCTAAACCGAAAATCACTTTTCTTGCAAACTCTTGATGTGCAAAACCAATAGCCGTAATGATTTGTTTATCTTGGACAAGAACTTTCGGTTGAAAATTCTCACGTGGAAGAAATTCAAAATAGTCAAAGAAGTTTTGCCAAATTCCACCTGTAAATTTCGTGTCGTTCAACAAGCCTGCTTTCGCCAATAAAAGGGGCGCTGAAGAAATGGCTGCAATTAGGATATCTTGCTCATCAAGACTTCTCAAAAACGAGATCAATTTCTCATCTTGTAGAGTAGGACCTATATTTACCATTCCTGGCAAAATCACACAAGAATAATCTTCTATACGGATTTGAGCCAATGTTTTCGTCGGTTGACAGGGCAAACCATCCTCAGAGACCACCATCAAATGATCTGAAGCTACATAATCAATCGTGATATCAAAAGACAGAGCTAAAGTACTCGTTAAAGCGCTTATCTCATAAAGAGAAAAATTAGGATAAATGACACAAAGTACTTTTTTCATACGCAACATCCTCTATTTTATCGAAAAACAGAGGCTGGGTTGCAACCTCTGGATTTCTTCTTATACTTGCCTGATTTTCAATCTCGGGATAAAATAGTCCACTGGACTATTTTATTTCTCCGTAAACTCTCCGTCTACGACGTCATCACCTGCGTTTCCTGTTGCTTGCGCGCCTTCTGCTCCTGCTTGAGCTTGTTGGGCTGCTGCGGCTTGTTCGTAGAGTTTAACAGCAAGGCCTTGAGCTTTTTCGTTCAATGCTTCAAGTTTTGCTTTCATATCGTCCAAGTTGTTGTCTTCTTGAGCTTTCTTAAGGTCATCAAGGGCAGCTTGGGCAGCGTCACGTTCTGCGTCGAATCCTTTGCCTTCAGTTTCCTTGATAGTCTTTTCAGTCGCAAAGATTGCTTGGTCTACTTCGTTACGAAGGTCTACTTCTTCTTTACGTTTTTTATCTGCTTCAGCGTTTGCTTCTGCATCTTTCATCATGCGGTCGATTTCTTCGTCAGTCAAACCTGAGTTAGATTGGATCACAATTGTTTGTTCTTTTTGAGTTCCAAGATCTTTAGCCTTGACAGACACAATACCGTTCTTGTCGATATCAAATGTTACTTCGATTTGAGGAATTCCACGAGGTGCAGCTGGGATATCTGTTAATTGGAAGCGTCCAAGAGTCTTGTTATCTGCTGCCATTGGGCGTTCCCCTTGAAGAACGTGGATATCAACGGCTGGTTGGTTGTCTGCCGCAGTTGAGAAGACTTGTGATTTAGATGTTGGAATTGTTGTGTTGCGGTCGATGAGTTTTGTGAAGACACCACCCATTGTTTCGATACCAAGTGACAATGGTGTTACATCAAGAAGGACAACGTCTTTGACATCACCAGTAATGACACCACCTTGGATAGCCGCACCCATAGCAACTACTTCGTCAGGGTTTACTGATTTGTTTGGTTCTTTACCAGTTTCAGCCTTAACAGCTTCTACAACGGCTGGGATACGAGTTGAACCACCGACAAGGATAACTTCGTCGATTTCTGACAAGCTCAAACCTGCATCTGAAAGTGCTTGACGAACTGGAACTTTTGTACGTTCTACAAGGTCACGAGTCAAATCGTCAAATTTCGCACGAGTCAAAGTCATTTCCAAGTGAAGAGGTCCCGCTTCACCAGCAGTGATAAATGGCAAGCTGATTTGAGTTGAAGTTACACCAGAAAGGTCTTTCTTAGCTTTTTCAGCTGCATCTTTCAAACGTTGCATTGCCATCTTGTCAGTAGACAAGTCAATACCGTTTTCTTTCTTGAATTCTGCTACCAAGTGGTCGATAATTTTTTGGTCAAAGTCATCACCACCAAGTTTGTTGTCCCCTGCAGTTGACAATACGTCGAAGACACCGTCACCCAATTCAAGGATAGAGACGTCGAATGTACCACCACCAAGGTCAAATACCAAGATTTTTTCTTCTTTGTCAGTCTTGTCCAAACCATAAGCAAGAGCTGCTGCAGTTGGTTCGTTGACGATACGTTCTACTTCAAGACCAGCGATTTTACCAGCGTCTTTTGTGGCTTGACGTTGAGCGTCGTTGAAGTAAGCAGGAACTGTGATAACTGCTTTGGTTACTTTTTCACCAAGGTAGTCTTCAGCATAACCTTTCAAGTATTGAAGAATCATAGCTGAGATTTCTTGTGGAGTGTATTCTTTTCCGTTAGCAGAAACTTTTTCAGAAGTTCCCATTTTAGATTTGATAGAGATCACTGTATCTGGGTTTGTAACTGCTTGACGTTTTGCAGCATCACCAACGATGATTTCGCCGTTTTTGAATGAGACTACAGATGGAGTTGTACGGTTTCCTTCTGGGTTTGCGATGATTTTGCTTTCAGTTCCTTCAAGAACTGCAACTGCTGAGTTTGTTGTACCTAAGTCAATACCGATAATTTTAGACATGTGTTTTTCTCCTTAAATTTATCTTCTTTTTTTCTTTTTGATACTCTTCTTAAGTGGCGACGCCGTCAGAGCTTGACTTCGTCAATCTCTTTGACTAAACTTTGAGCCTAAGGTCTCAAAGTTTGCGCAAATAGCGCCACGGCGAAGAGTATCGTCTTTGGTTCGCTTCGCTCACTATTGCAAAGCCAAATATATTTTATCTTTCTTTCATAGTTTATTGTCGTTTCGGACAAGTTTTCTATTATGTATGTTACAACCGTCAGAATCGCCTAGTTGTACACAACTACCATGGCTGGACGTAGGATGCGGTCATGGAGTTTGTAGCCTTTTTGGAAGACTTGGGCGATGGTATCTGCTGGGTGTTCATCGTCTGCTGGGAGAGTTTGGATGGCCATGTGGTAGTTATGGTCAAATTCGCCGTCAGCTGCGATTTCTTCGATTCCTTCTTCTTTCAAAGCGTGAATCAAGCTTTCTTGCACCATCTCCAATCCTTTTTTGACGTCGTCTGTCAAACCTTCAACTGCGAGTGCACGTTCAAGGTTGTCCAAAGAAGGGAGAATCGCTTTTGCCAAGTCCTGACTACGATAACGTTGCAAGTTTTGACGCTCTTCATTGGCACGGCGTTGGATATTTTGCATTTCTGCATGAGCGCGAAGGTATTTGTTTTCGAACTCATCTGCACGTTCATTTGCCAAGTCCAATTCAGACTTCTCAGGAGTTGTTTCTTCTACCGTTTCCACAACTTCCTCTTCTTGGACTTCTTCTACTTCTTCATTTTTTATATCTTGGGCCATTTTCGCCTCCTTTAATGATTTCAATCTTAATGTACTTCGTAATGATTACTGCTGAGGTAGCGGTAAAAATCTGTCAACTTCATGGTCAAAACACGGTTGACTACGTTGATTTGGTTGATTAGCTGTTGGTAATCCAGATTAACAGGACCGATAATGGCTAGAATTCCAACTCCCCGATAAGGAATGAGGAACTTGCTACTAATCACCGCTAGGTCAGCTAGACAGGACTCTTGACTGTCTGCAACACGGACGTTTTGCATCTGATCTTCACGCAAGCCCTCACGAATCTCCAGAGCCACCTTTTGCGGTTGATCAAAGAACTGATAGGCTGCCAGATTGGCAAAATTCAAGAGATTGACCTTACCCGCCACCACAATGTTTTCGTTGAACATCTCCTTAAAGATATGTTCAAAGAGATCGATAACGTTGTCCGTTGTTGTGAAGTAACGCTGGATAATCTGCGGAATCTCCGTCCGAATCTTGTAGTGAATATCTAGAACGGTGTGGCCGAGGAAACGTTCCTGAATGATGCTCTTCAGCTTCAGCAAATCCTCCTGCAAGAAGTTCCTTGGAATCAGAAACTGACTGGTAACCGTTCGAGACTCGTCTAGGGTAAATACTGCCAAGGCTGTATGTTGCCCCAAAACAACGATATCAAAGGCTGTCAAACGTTGCCTGCTAGGCTCAACATCCAGTGCTACTACCGTACAGCCACTCAAGTCTGTCAGCAGGTTAGCAGCCTCTTGCAGAATATCCTCCAATTTGAAGAATTCCTGATCAAAGGCTTTGACAATCTCATAAACCTCATTTTCAGCCAGCCGGTCAAAATCCAGTGAGTGTTTCACATAGTACTGAAAACCAGCAACACTTGGCATCCGACCACTTGAAGTATGAGCCTTCTCAAGCAAACCTTGCTTTTCTAGAGCCGCCATGTCATTACGAATGGTTGCACTGCTAGAGTTAATAGACTCTTGCAAGGCTTTGGATCCGACAGGTTCGTGCGTTTTGGTAAAGATGTCAATAATCAGATTTAGAATATCCTGCTGACGCTCTGTAACCACCTCATCACTCCTCTCTGTCTGATCGATTAGCACTCGACACACTCAAGTGCTAACTTATGATTCTATTATACACCCTTAAAAGAGAATGTCAAGATAAAAACTCAAAAAATTAGCACTCTTTTAACAAGAGTGCTAAAAATCAGTCTAAAGACCTAGAACCTTACTGTTTATCTACTCGGTATTTCCTTTTAAGTCTTGAATAACCAAGAATTAAATAAGAAATCAGAAAAGCATATAAAACAAAAATAATAAAGAAAGACATAGAAAGTTCTTCTCGAAACAAACTCATACAAACAACAAGACCACCTAAGAAAGTAGCTGTACAGGAACGAAGTCTATATCGTACAACTTCCCATCTGAGCCTCTTACTCATATAGACTTGATCCTCTGAAAGTATATCAGAAGCCGATTTACGAAGAATCGAACAAGAACCTGCTCCTATCAATTCCCAACCTCTATCTCTAAAATCTTGCAGTTCATGCTTATGCTTTTTAAGAAACCTAGAATCATAGATACAGTAGATAACATCGTCTGGTTGACATTGGTCAAAATAGAACAAACCAAAACGACTAGTTCTATACTTCCAACCTTTCAAATGCATCTCATGTAAATATCCTTCTTCCTTGTCCAAATCAACAATGGTGAAAATTCGAAATTGCTTTTTATTTATCATGACTTCCCCTCCAATTTTGAGCATACCTACCCTATCATAAATCTGATAATTCCTTCTTTTTATGCCATAACTTCCAGCTAATATAGGCAACTATTAACAAAAGGATTAAAGACAAGAAAATATCTAGCCCGACCGCAAGTAAACTCCATAGACCATACGCATTACTTTTATTGAGCAACTTAAGTAAGAATGGTATATGTATGGCTAGCAAAAGTAAAACAGGTACTAATCGCAGTCTTAAAATGCGATTAACCATAGCTAACTTCCCGGCCGCGTCATTATAAATTTCAAACTCTGCATCCGATTCAATTTCAGAATGTACTTTTCTAAAATAGGAAAAACTATTAAAGTCTGTAATATGCTCCCAGCCACAGTCTTTAAACAGTTGTAAATAGGAAGCTCTCTCTGATTTTTCCATTGGGTAAAAGTCCAACTGATAAGACACTTGCTCAGGGTGACACTTTTCAAAGGTATACTTAACTGCAAACAATAAGATAGAATAGCTTACTTTCCTAAGTTTCCAGCCCTTAGCATGCATTTCTCTAAAGTATAGAGCCTCCCTCTCATAATCCGCAATTGTAAAAATTCGATAAACAATTTTCTTTTCCATCATCCTTCCTCCCGACTGTTTCTATAGAGCCGTTCAATACGCTTCAATTCAATATCTAAGACTTTGCGTCCCAAGTCTGTAATCTGATAGATTTTCCGTTTTTCCTCTTCGCGGACAAAGGAAATCAAACCATCCTTTTCCATCTTTGACAAGGTTCCATACATAGTTCCAGGACTAATCGAAACTTGCAAATCTGTCATCTCCTTGACCTTTTGCGTAATACTGTACCCATGACCTTCCTTTTGCAGACAGAACAAGATATAAAAACCCGTTTCCGTCATCGGAAGATAAACTCGACGAATCTTATCCGTTAATTCCATTTATAACCACCTCCTATTCAGTTCGATATATCGCACCTCGTTATATAAAATATATCACATCTCGATATAAAACACAAGAAAAAAGACCACCCTCAGGCAATCTTTCTTCTATATTAGTAAAGATCTAAATAGTTATCAATTTCCCATTGTGAAACGAAGGTTGCATAACTTGCCCATTCGATTCGTTTGGCTTCAAGGAAACTAGTATAGATATGTTCTCCAAGAGCTGCTCTGACAACTTCATCTTCAGTCAGAGCTTTCAAAGCGTTGTGAAGAGTTGATGGAAGGTCTGTAATACCAGCTTCCTTGCGCTCTTCTGCTGTCATGATGTAGATATTTTCTTCGATAGGAGCTGGTGCTTCGATTTTATTTTCAATACCATGCAAACCAACTTCCAAAAGAACTGCCATAGCGATGTACGGATTAGCCATTGGATCCACTGAACGCAACTCAAGACGAGTCCCCATACCACGTGAAGCAGGCACGCGCACAAGTGGCGAACGGTTACGACCAGCCCAAGCAATGTAAACCGGCGCTTCATAACCTGGAACCAAACGTTTGTATGAGTTAACTGTTGGGTTCATAATGGCAGTATAGTTGTAGGCATGCTTAATCAAACCGCCAAGGAAATGGTAGGCAGTTTCTGACAACTGCATTCCTTTTGGATCATTTGGATCAAAGAAGGCATTGTTTCCTTCTGCATCAAACAAGGACATATTACAGTGCATACCTGATCCAGCAATACCAAATTTTGGTTTTGCCATAAAGGTTGCGTAAAGCCCATGTTTGCGAGCAATGGTTTTAACAACAAGTTTAAAGATTTGAATCTTATCACAAGCACGGAGAACTTCATCGTACTTGAAGTCAATCTCGTGTTGTCCAACCGCAACCTCGTGGTGACTCGCTTCTACTTCAAATCCCATTTTGGTCAAGACATTGACAATCTCACGACGTGTGTTGTCTGCAAGGTCAGTAGGCGCTAAATCAAAGTAGCCACCCTTGTCATTTACTTCAAGTGTTGGATCCCCATTTTCATCCAGTTTAAATAGGAAGAATTCTGGCTCTGGCCCAAGGTTGAAGGATTTGAATCCCACTTCTTCCATGTGACGAAGAGCACGTTTCAAATTACCACGAGGATCACCTGCAAATGGCTCACCTTCTGTTGTATAGACATCACAGATCAAACCTGCAACACTTCCATTTTCATCTCCCCACGGGAAGACTGTCCATGTATCCAAGTCTGGGTACAAGTACATATCCGACTCATTGATACGTACAAAACCTTCGATAGAAGATCCATCAAACATAGCCTTATTTGACAAGACTTTATCTAACTGTTCATCTGTAGCAGGAATTTCGACGTTTTTCATGGTTCCTAAAATATCTGAGAACATGAGACGGATAAAGGTAACATTTTTTTCCTTGACTTCACGACGAATATCTGCAGCTGTGATTGGCATGAGTTTTCTCCTTAATGTATGACTACTTGCGGTTGGCTAACCGCGACCAAAAGGTGATCGTACCGAAGCAAAGCGACCCTGTTGGAGGAGTTCATTGTGAAGTGCACGACGCACCTCAGTCTGACTCACCGCTTTCTTGGATTTCGCTTCACGTTCAGCATATTTTTTCTTAATAGCAGCGATATTATAACCTTCAGAGATATAATCTTTGATTTCAAGCAGACGATCCATGTCATTCAAGGAATACATGCGACGGTTCCCTTCGTTTCGATCAGGCTTAATCAACTCTTGATCTTCATAATAACGAATCTGACGCGCCGATAGATCGGTCAACTTCATAACACTGCCGATAGGAAAAACAGCCATATTTCGGCGAAATTCTTTTTCCTTCATTTACAATTTCCTTCTTTCTGTCTATTATAGTCTAAAAAAAGACAAACGTCAATTGATAATGTTATAAAATGTAACATTATTTTTCTTTTTTCTCTAAAAAGAGCCGAATACGATCAATATCGTAATTTACGAGAATTGCGACAAAAACTCCCATGAAAGTTTCTGATACACGCGCAAATACGTACAAAATTGTCTCTCCACTCGGGATCGATAGGGTAATGATTAACATAGCTGCTACACCACCAATAACCCCTGCTTTGTTATTCATGGCTACATTTGTCATAATGGTTAACATGGTACAAATCGGAACAACAACCAAGGTTACCCAAAAGGCTTCGTGGAAAAAGGTATTTAATAGGAAGAAGACTAGGGCATAGAGACCACCGATACTATTTCCTAGAATACGCGAAGTCCCAAAATGGACACTCTTATCAAAACTCTCCCTCAGGCTAAAAACGGCTGTCAAAGCACCGATTTGAAGACCTTTCCAGCCAAAAAAGCCAAAAATCAAGAGAACTAGAAAAACAGCAATACCTGTTTTAAAGGTTCGCATACCAAGTTTGAACTGGGATTTATCGAATTTATATTTTTTAAAATAACTCATAATCTCAACTTTCTATTTCCATTTTATCATAAATCTGCTGATTTTATTATGAATAGTTGAGAGGAAGCGTTTTTATTTTAAGCAAAAGAAAAGAGGAACTTTCATCCCTCTCTTCTTTGATTTATTTATAAAATCTTATTTTTCTGTCAAGGCTGCAAGTCCTGGAAGAACTTTACCTTCAAGAAGTTCCATTGATGCTCCACCACCAGTAGAGATCCATGAGAATTTATCTGCACGTCCAAGGTTGATCGCTGCAGCAGCTGAGTCACCACCACCAATGATTGATTTAACTCCTGGTTGTTTCACGATAGCGTCCATCACACCGATTGTTCCAGCTTGGAAGTCTGGGTTTTCAAATACACCCATAGGTCCGTTCCATACAACTGTTTTCGCACCAGTCAAAGCTTCGTCAAATTTAGCGATAGATTTTGGACCGATGTCAAGACCAAGGAAGCCTTCAGAAACTGCTTCACCTTCAGTGTCACGCACTTCAGTGTAACCAGCAAATGCGTTAGCTTCTTTTGAGTCAACTGGCAAGATCAATTTACCGTTTGCTTTTTCAAGAAGAGCTTTCGCAACATCCAATTTGTCTTCTTCTACAAGTGAGTTACCGATTTCGATACCTTGTGCTTTGTAGAATGTGTAAGTCATACCACCACCGATAAGGACTTTATCAGCTTTTTCAAGCAAGTTTTCGATAACACCGATCTTGTCTGAAACTTTTGAACCACCAAGGATAGCCACGAATGGACGTTCTGGAGTTTCAACTGCTTCTTGGATGTAGGCAATTTCGTTTTCAAGAAGGAAACCAGCAACTGCTTTTTCAACGTTTGCTGAGATACCAACGTTAGATGCGTGTGCACGGTGAGCTGTACCGAATGCATCGTTTACGAAGATACCATCTCCAAGTGATGCCCAGTATTTACCAAGTTCAGGATCGTTTTTAGATTCTTTCTTGCCATCAACATCTTCGTAACGAGTGTTTTCAACCAAGAGAACTTGTCCATCTTCAAGAGCGTTGATAGCTGCTTCCAATTCAGCACCACGAGTAACACCTGGGAAAACAACGTCTTGGCCCAATTTAGCTGCCAAGTCTGCTGCTACAGGAGCAAGTGATTTACCAGCTTTATCAGCTTCTTCTTTCACACGTCCAAGGTGAGAGAAAAGAATTGCACGTCCACCTTGTTCGATGATGTACTTAATAGTTGGAAGAGCTGCTGTGATACGGTTGTCGTTAGTGATTACGCCATCTTTCAATGGTACGTTGAAGTCAACACGAACGAGGACTTTTTTACCTTTCAAGTCAACGTCTTTAACAGTAAGTTTTGCCATGTTACAAAAACCCCTTTATTTATTTTATTCGAAACTATTATATCACACTTTGGAAATATAAGGAAAGATTTCACAAGATTTTTCGATATTTAATCTTCATCTTCTTTTTTCTGTTTCAATGTCAAGGCTAAACTAGCAAGACCAAGGCTTGCCAATCCTGCTATTAGGGCTTCATTGGCATCAGCAGTTCCTGTATTTGGCAATTGCTTGCTTGCTTCTTCTGATTTAACTGCTGTATTTTGGGCTGGTTTTTCTTGTGTAGGCGCTACTGCTGGTTCAGTTTTTACTTTTGTTCCAATTTCAACAATTTCTGGAATCGCCTCTTGGATGACTTCTGTCGAACGAAGACGACGCTGACCGTTTTCATCAACTTCAAAGACATGTCTCAACAGACCATCTCGTCCCTGTATGATGACTCGTTGTTCCCCAACTAGCATACCAGCATTTTCATGCTCTTGACGATCAAAGGCAACCTTTTCCTCTTGAACTTCCAATTTAGGAGCCTTTTGTTGATCAAAAGCCGGTTGATTAGTAGGTTTTGGAAGGTCTGTGTTTTGTGGTGCTGGCTTGGCAGGAATGAGACCAGTACCTACTTCTACGATTTCAGGACTTGCTTCTTTCAAAACTTCTGTAGCGCGAAGCGTACGATTGCCTTGACTATCTACTTCAATCAAGCGACGAATTTGTCCTTCAACTCCTTCTTGGACAAGTTGACGTTGACCGACTGTAAGATTTGGATTGGGACGTTCTTGGTGTTCGAAGGCAATACTTGTCTCTTCAATTTCTAATTTTGGAGTATCCACAACCAAATTCTTGACACCTTCAGTTGGTTCCTTGCTTGAAATAACTTTTTCTACTGGTTTAGCAGGTTGTGGTTTTTCAGCAGATTCATAAACAAAGGCATAATGAGTAAAGTGTGGCGCTGTAAAGATGACATGACTATCCGTTTGTTCAAAAGCCAATTCTACTGCCTCTTTACCTTCAGGTAAGAAGAAGACTTTCTTCACTTTCTTATCTTTTTCAATTGGAATTTTCACAATAGAAGCGTAAGAGAGATCAACGTCTTGACCTTTTTCATCTAGACCTTCTATTTCAAAGACATGAGCATCTTCTCCAGCAAAGTATTTCTTCTCTTCATCACTTGCTTGAACACGTTCTACTTTCAAGCCCTTGATGACAGTCTTCTCTTTATTTGAGAAGTGTACTTCAACACCTGTTTTACTATCAGAAAAGACTGCTGGTTTGTCTTCTTTCAATAGGGCAACCAGATCTTTTAGACTCTGTTTCGCTGTCGCAAGCTCTTCTGGACTCAAATCTACTTTTTCAACCAAGACCTTGTTCTTTTCAAGAAGTGGGGCTAGGGCAGAACCTGAAGGATGGTTTGGTTTGGCAGCTAAGAGCTCTTGAGCCTCACCTGTTAAGCGATCGAGTTCTGTCTTTTCTTCCGTAAATTTCTCTTGACCATTCAGAGCTTTATGAGCTTCTGTCAATTTATTAAGTCGGTCATTAACCTGATCTTGGGTGCTAGTTTCATGGTCTTTCAACACTTGTTCGGCCGCTTCAATTGCTTTCAAGAATGCTTCTTTTACTTCTGGCGAAGCAAAGTTATAGACCACCTTGTTCTTAGCCGCTTCAACTTCTGCTAATTTTTGTTTAAGGTACTCATCGTTCAATGCTGCTTTTGGAGATACCAAAACATCAAAGTTGACTTCATGTCCTTGGTAACGAAGCGTCAAGGTTTGACGACCAGTCTTTTGAGCATCGTAACCAGAAATTTCAACTCCCTCATCAGTAAAGGAATGTTCTTCCATGGTGTCATTACTATAAGCCACTGCAAAGCGTCCTTCAGACAAGTCTAAGCTATCACCAACTAGGTAATCTTTTTTGGGTTCCTGACTTACTTCAATTCCCAAAATAGTTTTCGGACTTGCTTCATCTTGACTAGTAACAGTCACTGATAAATTAGCATGTACCGGTTGCCCCAAATATTGTAAAGTAAGATTTTGTTCTCCCTTATGATGCGTATCAAAACCTGACACTGATACACCCGCGTGAGTTAGGCGAATAAGTTCGTCCTCAGCTCCACCTTCATACTGAACTCGAAGAACACCACCTCTAAGGTCTAAATTCTCCCCTTCGGCGTAGCTTGTTTTCTTAGGTCCTGTTTCTAGGCTGACTGACTTGATTCTTCTGTCATCTTTTGGAACGGAAACTGCTAGGATATTACTAATTTCCTTGCCTGGCAACTGGGTACGATAGTAAAGAAGACCAGATTGATTTGTCAAATCCAATGGTGCACTTGCTAGGTCTCCTCCAACTTCGCTCTTCAAGGTTGCAAGCGGAGTTTGAGAATTTGGATTATCATAAACGGTAATGGTTGCTCCAGCTGGTACATCCGCAAAGCCAACTTGTACCTTGTTATTGCCTAGAGAACGGGCTGCAGCCTTGGCCATCGGAATATTGACACTCTCAGTATCAAGCTTTTCATACATTTTCCAGTTATAGATACGAATAGCCTTCCATGGGGTTCCATTGTCAGAAGTGACAACATTCAAGCGCCAATCTTGAGCTGTGATTGGTTTATCAAGGGTAATATCTGTAACATGGGCTTTATTGCCACGGACTTCCTTAGCCAATTTCCATTGACCATCCGCATCTTTATAATAGAGGTCAAAGTCTTTGGTGTTCATCAAACCGTCGTTTACAGATTCTCCACCAGCTCCAGCATGGTCCATCACCCATCTAACAACTGTACGTGGCTGGGTCAAACGAATATCCACACTACCACTTAACTGTCCAGAAGACCACTTGTCTGAAAGACTGGTAATGGTACCATTCAACATACCTTCAATACCTTCTCCACCTTCAGTCTTAGGGAAAGTACTATCAATAACTGTTGCACCTGGAACGATATTTTCAGCTAGCGGTTTTGGTAGGCTGGTATCTTTTACAGTCATGCCCCAATCAAAGGTTGTAGTTGCAGCTTCTGAACGAACTCCATTTTTACCGACTGCTACAACCTTCAGTTCTTGAGTTGTACCTTGAGCACTTGCTGAGCGGCTAACTTTTGGTAGATAAATAGTTGTAGAAGATGAGCCAGTTAGTAATTTCCAGCTGTCTCCATCTTTTTCGTAAACTTCATAGAAATCTGCATCCTTGTTTCCTTTAAATTGCACAACTGCTTCCGCTTCTTGGGCATTTTTAAGGACTTGTTTGGCTACAGCAACTGTGGTTGGTGCCTGAGGAGCATCTTGATTATTGCTGATGGTCAATTGCCCCAGGTTAAATTGATAACCTTTTAAGTCTTTGTCATTTTCAAAATAGAGTTTAATACCGTAAATTGTTTTGCCCGCCAAGGCACTCAAATCAAAATCATCGGTAGTCCAGTTATCTGAAACTGTCAATTCTTTACGGGCAGCTTCATCACCGTAGGTATAATCTTTCTTGGTTGCAAATTCTACATAAACCTTGGTACCCTTGCCTCCTTTGTGGGCAACATGTAATTTGGTTGTATCTGTCACCTTCAAGCGAGTAGAGTACAAATTCACATCTTGCTTGGTCGCACCTGAAAGATCCCCTGCAAATTTGAGAGAAGTTCCACCATTATAAGCATCTTCAAAATCATAGCTTGCTTTCAACTTATCACCAGTTGATTTTTGCCACCAGCGCCATGTTGGAAGAACACCTGAAACTGAACGGTAATTCCACTCAGAATCCTTAGAAACCTTACCATCTACGAACCACTTTCTACCATGACCTGTATTAAAAGAAGTAGTAAAAGTATTACCTACTGCTGGCGTACGGTCCGCAACTAGGTTAGCAATACCATACCAATCTTTGTCACCTGGTTTTTGACCAGTAGGATCCCCTTGGTAACCTGTAAAGAAGATATCTTCATTTTTATGGTAATCTTCACCCGTTTTTCCTAAACTTGTAATGGTATCTGGGGCGAACAAACCAAGAGAAAGGCGCAATTTCCCATTTTCATCTAAAATGTCATTCCATTTGACCTTGGTCTTGTAGGAACCACCCTGTTGCAATTCCAAACCTGCAAATACGTCATAAGGATTACGACCAATCCAGTTGGCAGTTGCAATAGTGTAATCATTTTTAGCCTTATCCCAGTTAAAGTTAGCAAAGAAGTTATCTGCTGGAACCTTATCTCCTTCAGGTTGCATGAATTGGTAGTTGTATTCTCCCAAACCATCTTGGTGGTAACGTCCATAGTTATAAGTCATGGCATCGTACCAAGAATACTTGATTGGATGGTTTACCTTAGCAGCATACTCCTTAGTATAGAGCATAAACTGGCGCATCTTTTCTCCAAGAGGTTCAACCAAATCCCCAGTTGTTTCCTGGTTGATGAAATAGCCATCATAGCCATAATACTTGGCCATATCTACCAATTTACGGGCAATTGGGAAGCTACCATCTGGGTCTTGCTTCAAAGCTTCAGCAAATTTTTCTTGATCTGCAATACTATTAGACCAGTTGAAGAAGAGTGTACCATATACAGGAACCCCGTTACGGTGACCTGCATCAATAACGTCAGGAGTTGGTACGAGACCTTCCCAGAAGACCATTGAATCTAGATATTGCCAATAGTCAAAAGCATAAGCCTTGAACTCTTCTCCACCAACAGAAGCGTGGTCTTTTGCTTTAGAGTTGGTGTTTGATAGGGCTTGTACTTTTGCTTCCTTGCTAGCTTTTTCATTGACTAAATGACCTGTCCGACGTGAAGCGAGGGCGACAGACCCGCGGTTAATAGCATCATCTTCACGAGCACCTGGTTCCCATTTTAACAATTCTTCCCAAGAATTAAATTTGATTTCCTTTGGTTTTAATGTTTTTTCTGTATTTTTAGGGACATCTGGCTGGACTTCTTTTTCAGTCTTATTAGCTTCTGCTGCTGGCTTAGACTCATCTCCTTGGCTAGTTGCTTCAGGCTTTGCTTCCGTTTCCTTGTCAGACTTAGGTTTTGCTTCTGCAGATGGTGTTTCTGCAACCACCTCACTTGCTTTTTCCTCTGGTTTAGCTGCGCTAGCTGCTTCTGCAGTTTCAGTAGTTGCAGCTTCATTGCTTGCTGGCGAAGCAGTTTCAGATGCTGTCGCTACTCCTTCTGCCTTTTCTGGCTTGTTTTCTCTAGCCTGTTCTCCTTCATGCTGCTTGTCAGCTTCATTAGTTGGATACTCACTCTCTCCTGAAACAAGCTCTGTATTGGCTCCGTTATTTTCAGGAACTGCAGTTTCTTCAGCCAAGGCTGGACCAGCAAATAAAACAGCACCAATCATCAGCGAGCAGGCTCCTACTGATAACTTACGAATACTGTAACGACAACGTCTTTCAAAAAATGGATTCTTCATTTTCTCCTCCTAAAAAATTGATTTTGTTGCACAAAAGAAAGCGCTTAACTTTCTTTATAAAATTTTTATCCCAATCACAGGGACCAAGATAATTCCTCCCTCATTTTAAAATATTTCTTTTAAATGTCAATATATAAAAGGAAATACCTATATCTAGGTTAGAAATTGGTAAAATTAATATAATCAAGGCCCATTCTAACGAATTTTCTTTCTAAAATCTTAGCTTAACACTTGTTAGATTTACTTTTATCCTTTAAAATAGAATAGGAGAAATTCCGTTATTATTTTTCGGAGGAAAAAGAAATGTCCATTAATTGGCAGGAAATTTTATTTCACTTTTTAGGTGGTCTGGGACTATTCTTATATAGTATCAAGACCATGGGAGACGGTTTGCAACAAGCTGCTGGAGATCGCCTTCGTTTTTACATTGACAAGTACACTAGCAATCCGTTCTTCGGTGTGCTAGTTGGTATCGGTATGACGGCGCTAATTCAGTCAAGTTCTGGGGTCACAGTCATTACAGTGGGGCTAGTCAGCGCAGGACTTTTGACCTTGCGTCAAGCTATCGGTATTGTCATGGGTGCCAATATTGGAACTACCGTTACATCCTTTATCATCGGTTTTAAGCTAGGAGATTACGCCTTACCAATGCTTTTCATCGGAGCGATTTGTCTCTTCTTCACCAAGAATCGCTCTATCAATAACATCGGACGTATCATTTTTGGTGTAGGTGGTATCTTCTTCGCTCTCAATCTTATGAGCGGTGCAATGGAACCTCTAAAAGACCTGCAAGTCTTTAGAGACTATATGGTTGAACTAAGTAAGAGTCCTATTCTAGGTGTCTTTGTCGGAACTGGACTAACCCTACTCATTCAAGCTTCTTCCGCAACTATCGGTATCCTACAGAATCTTTACGCAAGTGGTTTGATTGATCTACAAGGTGCCCTACCAGTCTTGTTTGGTGATAATATCGGAACGACCATTACAGCTATTATTGCTTCTCTTGGAGCCAATATCGCTGCCAAACGTGTTGCTGGTGCCCATGTCGCCTTTAACGTGATTGGTACGGTTATCTGTATTGTCTTCCTTGTACCTTTCACTGGCTTGATTCAATGGTTTGAATCTACACTCAATCTGGCTCCAGAAATGACCATTGCCTTCGCCCACGGAACCTTTAATATCACAAATACTATTATCCAATTTCCATTCATCGGAGCCTTGGCCTACTTTGTAACCAAGCTCATCCCTGGTGAAGATGAAGTTGTCAAGTACGAGCCACTTTATCTTGATGAGCATTTGATTAAACAAGCTCCATCAATCGCTCTCGGAAATGCCAAAAAAGAACTCCTTCACTTGGGAAATTATGCTTCTAAAGCCTTTGACCTTTCATACAACTACATCATTAACCTCAATGAAAAGGTTGCTGAAAAAGGCCACAAGACAGAAGAAGCCATCAATACCATTGATGAAAAATTGACTCGTTACCTTATTACTCTTTCAAGTGAAGCTCTTAGCCAGAAAGAAAGTGAAGTGCTCACCAACATTCTTGATTCATCCCGCGATTTGGAACGAATTGGGGACCACGCAGAAGCGCTAATCAACCTGACTGACTACCTTCAACGTAAAAACGTTGAGTTCTCTGAAGCTGCTTTACAGGAATTAGCTGATATCTATCAAAAGACCACTGGCTTTATCAAAGATGCCCTTGACAGCGTGGAAAACAATGATATTGAAAAAGCTCAAAGTCTGATTGAACGCCATAAAGAAATCAACAATATGGAACGTGTTCTCAGAAAGACCCACATCAAACGCCTCAACAAGGGCGAGTGTTCAACACAAGCTGGGGTCAACTTTATCGACATCATTTCCCACTATACTCGTGTATCTGACCACGCTATGAATCTAGCTGAAAAGGTCATCGCTGAACAAATCTAAGAACCAAGAAGCTATCCTATTTGGGATGGCTTTTTTTCTCCTTATCAAGAATTGCTTTTCTCTATCATATAGAAAAATGCTTTGATTCACAATGGAATCAAAGCATTTTAAAGAGCTCCCCATACATAATCGCAGAAGCCGCAGTTCCTCTGTACTTTGCTTCTTCTCTTTTAATAAAGCGAGCCAAGTTGAGCAACTCAGGTGCCGGATGTTTGGGATTAAGGAGCAATTCACGATTGACCAGGCCTGAGAGACGAACTGCCAGCAATTGCTCATTTGTAGTAGGCAGTTTTTTAGCAGTCTCTAGGAGAGCAACAACTAAATCTTCACTCAAATCATGGCGAGCATGATTGTAAAGATCTTTTATAAGGCTTTCTAGGTTTGGTTCTACCATCCCTACCACCTCCTTAAGTTTAATAATTTTTAATCAAGTCAACTGTTGAACGATCCAATTTTTTCACCAAGGCTTGCAAGAAAGCTTGCGCTTCTAAGAAGTCATCCATAGCGTAGAGGGTTTGATGTGAATGAATATAACGAGCGCAAACACCGATTGTTGTTGATGGGACACCACCATTTTTCAGATGAGCTGCGCCAGCGTCTGTTCCGCCTTTACCACAGTAGTATTGGTACTTGATTCCAGCTTCTTCAGCCGTTGTCAAAAGGAAATCCTTCATACCTGGGAGAAGCAAGTGACCTGGGTCATAGAAACGAATCAAGGTTCCATCCCCAATCTTGCCTTGGCCGCCATAAACATCACCTGCTGGTGAGCAATCAACTGCTAGGAAAACTTCTGGGTCAAATTTAGTTGTGGAAGTATGGGCACCACGAAGACCAACTTCCTCTTGGACGTTAGAACCAAGATAGAGTTCATTGCCAAGTTTTTGACCTGACAGAGATTCTGCCAACTCGCTCACCATGAGAACTCCGTAGCGGTTGTCCCAAGCTTTTGAAATGATATTTTTTTCATTTGCTGTCAAAATAGCAGAGCTATCAGGGACAATCGTATCACCAGGACGGATGCCAAAGCTTTCTGCCTCAGCCTTATCCGCAAAACCACCATCAAAGACGATATCTGAAATAGCAGGTATGGTTGGTCCTCCCTTACCACGAGTCAAATGTGGAGGAACAGAGCCTGAAATCACAGGAATTTCACGACCATCACGAGTCAGGAGTTTGAAACGTTGGCTGCTGACTACCATAGGATTCCAACCACCAATTTCAACCACACGGAAGGTACCATCTGGCTTGATTTCGCTGACCATAAAACCAACTTCATCCATATGAGAAGCGACCAAGACGCGCGGCGCATCTGCAGCTTCTGAATGTTTGATACCAAAAATACCACCCAAGCCATCTGTCACCACTTCATCCACGTGCGGTGTCAACTTTTCACGAAGATAAGCACGGACAGGCGCTTCATGACCTGAGATCGCAGCAAGTTCTGTTACTTCTTTGATTTTTGAAAATAATGTTGTCATTTCAGTTCCTTCTTTCTTCCATCCATTTTACCACTTTTTATAGGAGAAGGATAGCGGGAAGGTGGATTTCTAAGTTAGTATCTTTGTCTTGCTCTATCTCAGAAATGGATAGTATTCTCTTGCATTTGAAGTGAAATCTAAAAAACATTCCAAGATTAACTCGAAACTTTATTTCCAAACAAAAAAACAATCCGATACCAAAATTGTTCAAATTTTTTATGAAATTTACAGAAAATAATTGACTTTCCTTTCTTCTTTCTTTAAAATAGTACAAAACTAGAAAAAGGAAAAAAATCATGACCAAAACAATTCTTGTTACAGGTGGAGCTGGCTACATTGGCTCCCATACCGTTAAAGCTCTTTTAAACGCTGGATACCAGGTTCATGTCCTAGATAATCTTTCTACAGGAAATCGTTCGGCTGTGGATAGTCGTGCTAGCTTTAAACAACTGGATGTTTATGATGCTAGTGCCTTAAAAACTTACTTGGAAGAAAACAAGATTGATGCTGTTCTGCACTGTGCAGGTGAGATTGTTGTTAGCGAAAGTATTGAAAATCCAAGCAAATACTTCACTGCCAATGTTGCTGGTATGAACCAAGTCCTCAAAGTCTTATCTGAAGTTGGCATTCAAAAAATCATGTTCTCTTCGACTGCTTCCCTCTATGGTAATAACTGTATTGACAAGCCTGCAACTGAAGATACCCTGCTCGACCCTGTCAACCCTTATGCAGAAACAAAACTGATGGGTGAACGAATGATTTACTGGATGGCCAATCGCTACGATTGGAAATATGTCATTTTCCGTTACTTTAATGTAGCTGGGGCTGAAATGGATGCTTCAAACGGTCTGCGCGTGAAAAATCCAACTCATATCATTCCCAATATCAACAAAACTGCATTGGGACAAAATGATAGCCTAAAAATATTTGGAGATGACTACGATACACGTGACGGTTCATGTATTCGAGATTACATTCACGTTTTGGATCTTGCACAGGCTCATGTTAAAGGGATGAACTACCTATTTCAAGAAGACAGTTCTTCTCAAATCTTTAACTTGGGAACTGAAAAAGGTTATACCGTCAAAGAAATCTTTAAAACTGCTGAAGAATTACTTAACCAAGAAATACCACACGAGATTGTTGCGCGCCGTGCTGGTGACCCAGCTAGCGTCCTAGCAGACGCCTCAAAAGCTAAAAAATATCTTGATTGGAAGGCTAGCTACTCCCTCGAAGATATTATTTTATCGGATTATCATTGGCGTGTTAAAGAAGGCAAAAACATTTTGGAATAAATAGCAGAAACATCAATAATAAATAAAAACACAGATAGATGGCACTTGATAAAGACCAAGTATCATCTATTTGTGTTTTATACATTAGAATCCAATTTATACTCTTCGAAAATCTCTTCAAACCACGTCAACGTCGCCTTACCGTATAGATGTTACTGACTTCGTCAGTTCTATCTGCAACCTCAAAATAGTATTTTGAGCTGACTTCGTCAGTTTCATCTACAACCTCAAAACCATGTTTTGAGCAGCCTGCGACTAGTTTCCTAGTTTGCTCTTTGATTTTCATTGAGTATTATTTTGAATTTCTCTTTAAAGAAAAATGATCTGGGACGGGGTCCTTACCTGTTTTCGACCAGGGGTGGCAACGTAAAATCCGAGCCAAACCCATCAAGACACCCTTGAAGCCATGTTTTTCAATAGCCTGAATCATGTAGTTGGAACAAGTAGGTTCAAAACGACAAGAGGGTGGAAAGGCTGGTGAGATAAAACGTTGGTAAAAGCGTACTGGCGCTATTAAGATTCGTTTCATTATTTCTTGGTTACAGCCATGGTGTGTAGTTGGCTGATTTCTTTTTTATTGAGGCGACGAGCTTCACCTGGACGAAGCCCCGTCAAGTCTAGATGTCCAAAACGTGTCCGAGACAACTTATCCACTTGGAGGCCGACAGCTTCAAACATCTTTTTAACCTGGTGGTTTCGCCCTTCATGGATAGTCAACTGCACTACAGAGCGATTTTTAACTGGATCTACTTTGAGAATTTCATAAACAGCTGGCTTGGTTTTCTTGCCATCAATCTCAAGTCCACGGGTCAAGGGGCGGAGGTTTTCCTTATTAGCCACACCTTTAACACGCGCAACATAAACCTTGTCAATCTCATTACGGGGGTGAATCATCTCGTCTGTAAAGTCCCCATCATTGGTCAAAATCAAGACACCTGATGTATCCCAGTCTAAACGTCCAACTGGATAAATGCGTTCTTTGACATTGGGCAAGAGGTCGACAACCGTCTTGCGGCCCTTGTCATCTGTCACACTGGAAATCACACCGCGTGGTTTATTAAGCAGATAGTAGACCTTTTCTTCGTTGTAGATTGGTTGACCTTCCACTTCGACTTTGTCGCCAGCCTTGATAGTGGTTGCTAGTTCACGCACCACTTGGCCGTTGACCGTTACCAAGCCTTGCTTGATCAGCTCTTCTGCTTTTCTCCTACTGGCCACACCTGCGTGGGCAATATATTTATTGATTCTCATCTTCTTCTATCCTTTCACCAAATAATTGGCTTTCTTGAGCTTGAATCTCAAGCTCATCAATCACTGGCAGTTCTTCCAAATGGTTAATCCCCATGTAATCTAGGAAATAATCCGTCGTTACATAGAGGTTAGGGCGTCCAAGCACCTCTTTTTTCCCGTCTTCTCGTATCAATTCAAAAGCCTGTAACTTTGCCAAAGCTCCACTCGAATTAACCCCACGAATAGCGTCGATTTCTATACGTGTGATAGGTTGCTTATAGGCAATAATGGACAAGGTCTCAAGGGCCGCCCGAGATAAACTCTGGTTGATGGGAGCTTTGGAGTATTCCTTCAAAATCGCTGCAAATTGAGGCTTGGTCACCAATCTGTATGCTCCCCCTGTCTCAATCAGGGACAAGCTCGAATCCTGGTCTTTTTCATACTTTTGGGCTAATTTTTCTAAACTCTGCTGGATGCCTGTCGGGGGAAGCGATAGGAGTTCAGCCAACTGACGGACTCGAATCCCATCTTCACCTGCTACAAACAAGAGCGCTTCTATTTCTGCTAAAGTACTCATCTTTCCTCTCTATCAAGTCTAGCTTTGTGCCTCTTGACTTTCTTCCTTCTTTTCCATGAGATAAATATCTCCGAAACTTTCCTCTTGCACAAGAATCAGCTCCTGGGTTTTGATTAACTCTAGGGTTGCCAAAAAGAGGGTGATGACCTCTTGGACATTCTGGGCTTCCTTAAACAAATCCTGCAAGCGCAATTGATCTCGTCCAGTCAAGGACTCTTTCACGATAACCATCATGTCCTCAATCTTATACTCATCCCGCAAGATAGTCGTGTGATTCTGTGCAAACTCCTCTTTTTTCTTGGATAGGATATTTGAAAAAGCCAAAAAGAGGTCAATGGTCGTCTTGTCATGCACAAGCTCCGCATCTTCGTAAATCAACTCTGTCGGCGCTTTGGAATAATACTGGGCCCGATCTTGGTGCTTGGCTTCCAAGTGCTCCCCCAAGAGCTTGAACTTGCGGTATTCTTCGATTTGAGAGAGAAGATCCTGCTCTAGATCATCCTCCAAGTCTGTCACTTCTGCTACCTTTGGAAGGAGTTTGCGACTCTTGATCAGCATGAGCTGACTGGCCATGACCATGTACTCCCCCGTCACTTCCAGACGCATGGCCTGCAGGGTTGAAACATAGGCTAGATACTGTTCGATAACTTCCGTAATGGGCACATCGTAGATATCCATCTGGTACTTAGAAACCAGGTGCAAGAGCAAGTCCAGCGGCCCTTCAAAATCTTTTAATTTAATATCCATTATCTATATTTTTCTAAGGTCAGGACTGTTTTTAATCCTAATTTTTTTGCAATTTCGTACAAATCGACCTTCTTTTCTATTTGTCTTAGAATAAACTGTTCCCGCAAGGCTTGAGCGGATAAGGCTGGAAAACCTTTCTCCTTGACAAAAGACTCTAGCTGACGAAAGGCCCACTGACGAGAATAGGCTTTCCCTCCCCTTTCAAAGAGGTAGGTCTGGCCCATCAAGGGTTCCAATTCTGAAAGCAAGCTCGTGGGAATGCTGACAATCCTCTGTTGGGAAGCCTTCTTGATTCGCAACACCTGAAAATCCAGATTGATATCCTCAACCTTGAGAGCTAAAATCTCACTCGGCAAGAGCCCTATTTCCAAGATAAGAAGAGCCAGCAAGCGCCCCTCTGAATAGTCACTTTCCTGCCAAAAAGAGGCTAGGTCTAACAGTTCTGGCTTTTCGGTCTTCTTTTCAGCTTGTTTAGCTAATTCCAAGCGGTAAAAGCTATCCACTTCTCCTTTTTGATAGAGAAAGTAGAGAAATTGGTTACAGGCCGAAATCTTTCGCTTCTGGGCGCTGATTTTTAGATTGGCTAACTGGGCTTGGTAAATCTTGAGACTAGTCTCAGAAATCCGCTCGCCTACAATGTCTAAAAATTGCTCCAGATCATACTTATAGGACTGCTTGGAATTGGCAGACAAGCCCTGCTTTTCCTCTAAAAAGTCTGAAATCCTATCTCTCATTTGCATCGAATTTCATAGTCCTTACTAAAGTCATGCAAAAGAGCATTGACAGCCTTGAGGATAGACTTACGCGTGATAATCCCTTGGAAAATCCCTTCTGCGTCCACAACAGGTAAAAAAGACTCATCTACCAGCTTGTGCAAGACCTCCGTAATGGTAAAATCTGGCGAAACAACCGCTACATTCCTTTTCGTCATATGAACGATATCCGTATCTGCCATGATTTCTTGACTCAAGTCATGCTCCATCTGATAAGCCATAATATCTCTGAGCCCAATCGTCCCAACAAACTGTTTTTCATCTGTCACAACGGGAACACGGGTATAGGTCATCTGACTGAGCAAGAGGGTCGCATGATCCGCATTGTGAGTATCAATCAACACAGCTAGATTTTTAGCAGGAGTCAAAAAAGTTTCTTCTTGCCCCAACAAGAAAGTCTCAAACTCCTTGGCAATCATCGGCTAAACTCCTTGGACAAGCCCGGATACACCTCATGGTCTCGTGTCAAAAAGTCGACTTTGAAATAACTGTCATCAATTTCCACACGAGCATAGAGACATTCTCTGATGGTCCCACGTGGTTGACTGATAGAACCTGGATTTAGAAAGAGGGTCTTTCCTTCCATCCAAGCATTTGGCACATGCAAGTGACCATAGAGACAGATATCGGCCTCTTCTTCCTGAGCCCAGTAGTCCAACTTTTGAAAGTTGAAATTGATGTCAAACAAGTGACCATGGGTTTGGATAATCTTGGTCGAACCAAGCTCGGTCACCAAACGTTCTGGGTAGCCGGCGTAGAAGTCCATGTTCCCTTTAACAACACGGATGCCTTCCCAAAGGGGAGAATCAGGACGCAGTTCAGAATCGCCGTTATGAAAAACGGCATCAACTTTGCCTACATAGCGATCACGGATTTCTTCCACAATCAAGCTATCGCCATGAGAATCGCTCATTACAATGATGGTTTGCTTTGCCATGATGGAAATACCTCCAAAAGTTTCTTAACGGCTAAGGCACGGTGAGATTGACTATTTTTTTCTTCAAGGGTTAATTCAGCTGAGGACTTGCCTGTCTCTCCTACCAGGAAGAGAGGATCGTAACCAAATCCATTTTCACCCTTAGGTTCAAAGTTAATGTAGCCTGGCCAGTCTGCTTCAACAACCAAGCTTTCCTTGTTTGGACTGGCCACGACTAGGGTTGTATGGAATTGAGCCGAGCGGTCCTTGAGTTCAAAGACCATGGCCAATTCGTGCAAGAGTTTGGCATTGTTTTCACGGTCAGTAGCTCCCACACCTGCGAAACGAGCTGACCAGACACCTGGCAAGCCACCAAGGACATCGACTTTGAGACCTGAGTCATCTGCCAAAACCATCTTGCCCGTTAATTGAGAAATAGTTTCTGCCTTGAGGCGGGCGTTTTCTTCGAAGGTCATGCCTGTTTCTGCTACTTCAGGTAAGTCAGGATAGTCATTAAGATTTTCCACATCGTATCCTAACTTGTCAAAGATAGCTCGAAATTCCTTGGTCTTGCCCTCGTTACGAGTCGCAATCAACAAGGTTTCTCTAACCTTGTTTGTCTCAAAGAAGTCGTGAACATTGACCCCTTCTTTAGGCAATTCCACATACAAGAGTTGCCCATTTTCAACCAAGAGCAGGGCCCCTTGACGTTGAATGACTTCCAAGTTACGTCCCATTTCTTGGTTGAGGATATCTACCACAAAAGACAATAAACGGTAGCGAGAACCATAGCGTAAAACAGCAACTGAAATCGGGAAACCTCGTTCCTCGTCTCGAAAGATTTTGGCCAATCCAACCAGAGGGAAATCCAAGTCTTCATCAGTCAACGTCCGGACGCCACCAAAAATAGCATAGGACCCGACATACCAGTCCTGGTCATCCTTGTATTCATAAATTTTATTTGTCATAATTCTACATGCTCCACATGAATCTCTTTTTCAAGCCATTCTTCACCAATTTGTGCAAAACTTTGGCTGCTGGCTGTTGTGTAAAAACGGTGATGGAGTGGTCCGGCATCGCGACCACGATTGATTTCAAAATAATTAAGTAAGACTGAGATATCCCGTACGCACTCTGCCCCACTATCGATGAGCTGAACCTTGGGTCCCATGACATTTTGAATAATGGGTCTGAGGAGTGGATAATGGGTACAACCCAAAATCAGGCTATCCACCTTTCCAACCAAGGGACGTAGGGTTTCATAAACTACTTTCTTAGTGACACTGGTTGACAGAGCCCCAGACTCCACCAAGGGAGCAAACTTGGGACAGGCCAAACTCTCCACCTGTAAGTCCGGATCCAGATCATTGATTTTCTGTCGGTAGATGTCAGATTGTACCGTCATAGGCGTTCCAATGACTCCGATTTTCCCACCTTGGCTGGACTTGATGGCTGCCGAAGCTCCTGGCAAAATTACACCTAGGACAGGAATATCTAGTTGAGCCTTGATTTCTTCCCAGACGACCGCAGTCGCTGTATTACAAGCAATGACAATCATTTTGACATCCTTGGTCAAAAGAAAGTTGACCAACTGCCAAGTATATTCACGAATTTGCTCAGCAGGACGGGGCCCGTAAGGCGCGCGTGCCGAATCTCCAATATAGACGATTTCTTCATGGGGAAGTTGGCGCATGAGCTCGCGCACAACGGTCAAGCCCCCGACACCCGAATCCAAAAAACCAATTGGTCGATTATCCATACAGTCTTCTTTCTAGTCTTTTTTCTGATTGATAGTTCATTATGATTATTGATCCTTATGAACTGAATGACATCCTAATCAACAACTATCTCTCTTAATCATAATCAAATATCAATAGAATGCAAGGAAAAAGTCTCATCCCTAAAACCATAGCCAACATAGTGAGAAGTCTGGAACTTTCATCCCAGACTTTTCCTTATTTATTTTTTCTTTTTATTGTTAGCAAGGGCTGCCTTTTGTTGGCGGATGATTTGGTGGTAAACTTGTTGTACCTTAGCTTCGCTTGGTTTTTGACCATTTGCACTCAAAAGAGTACGAACTGCTTCAGCATTCAAACGTGGGTTGTCAGCGAATTCTTTTTCAATTTGCTTACGAACCAAGTACATTCCTCCAAGAGCTCCTCCTAGAAAAGCTAGCACAATCAATACAATTGCTAAAAGTAAATCCATCATATTTCTCCTGTTTCTTTTTGAGTCTCTTTCATTATACCACAAACTAGCCACCCTGACTAGTTTGTTTTACGCTTTCAGGAATGGGGAGGCTGTAATTAAAGTTGGCTTATCTTTCTAGTTTTAACTAGAAAGAATATAAAAAAATACACTCCCTTACCATTCATTTCCTCCACTTTTTTAATACAAAACAATATCAACTATATATCCTTCTTAAATCCCTTTGACAACACTTCATTAGCTGGTAAAATCAGATTAACAATATAATATAGAAACAAAAGTCCGTCTCATTAAAAATGAAAGCGCTTTTAATTAATAAAGGAGGTTTCCATGGAAAAAATTTGGAGGGAGAAATCCTGTCGCTACAGTGTTCGGAAGCTAACAGTCGGCACAACCTCTGTTTTGCTTGGAGCGGTTTTTCTAGTTAGTCATACCGTCTTCGCTGATACCATTGAAGTACAGCAAAACGAGCCTACACTGGAGAAAACTACAGCTAAGACAGATACCGTTACGAAAACAACTGAATCAACCGAGCACATACAGCCAAACGAACCAATTGATCATACAAAACCAGTTCTAGCTACTAATAGTTCTTCTGAAAGTAAACCCATTGAGGCTGATGTTACTTCTGCTACAACTAATCAAGTCAGTACTGAGGCTATTGTAAAACCTAACGAAAATAAGGAAGTCGAAAAACAAGAACTACCTGTGACAAAACAAAACAACTATCAACTCAACTATGATCGACCAACAGCTCCTTCCTATGATGGCTGGGAAAAACAAGCACTCCCAGTTGGGAATGGTGAAATGGGTGCTAAGGTTTTTGGTCTCATTGGCGAGGAGAGAATCCAATACAACGAAAAAACTCTTTGGTCAGGTGGACCGCGTCCCGACAGTACCGACTATAATGGAGGAAACTATCAGGAACGGTATAAAATTTTAGCAGAAATTCGTAAGGCTCTTGAAGACGGAGATCGCCAAAAAGCCAAACGATTAGCTGAACAAAATCTAGTTGGACCAAACAACGCCCAGTATGGACGTTATCTAGCCTTTGGTGATATCTTCATGGTCTTCAATAACCAGAAAAAGGGGCTGGATACAGTTACAGACTATCATCGTGGTTTGGATATCACAGAAGCCACTACTACAACTTCTTACACCCAAGATGGAACGACCTTTAAAAGAGAAACCTTCTCAAGTTACCCTGATGATGTCACCGTGACCCACTTGACCCAAAAAGGGGACAAAAAACTTGATTTTACAGTTTGGAATAGCTTGACAGAAGACTTGCTTGCTAACGGAGACTACTCAGCGGAATATTCTAACTACAAGAGTGGCCATGTTACGACAGACCCAAATGGTATCCTACTAAAAGGTACAGTCAAAGATAATGGCCTCCAGTTCGCATCCTATCTAGGAATTAAAACGGACGGAAAAGTTACTGTCCATGAGGATAGTTTAACAATCACAGGAGCTAGCTACGCTACGCTTTTACTCAGTGCCAAGACTAACTTTGCTCAGAATCCAAAAACAAACTATCGCAAAGACATTGACCTCGAAAAAACAGTTAAAGGCATTGTAGAAGCAGCTAGGGGCAAAGACTATGAGACACTTAAAAAGAACCATATCAAAGACTATCAAAGCCTCTTTAACCGCGTCAAACTAAACCTAGGTGGAAGCAATGCTGCTCAAACGACAAAAGAGACCCTTCAGACCTATAACCCTAGCAAAGGGCAAAAACTGGAAGAACTCTTCTTCCAATACGGACGTTATTTATTGATTAGTTCATCTCGTGATCGGACAGATGCCCTTCCTGCCAACCTACAAGGAGTCTGGAATGCCGTAGACAATCCACCTTGGAACGCTGACTACCACCTCAATGTCAATTTGCAAATGAACTATTGGCCAGCCTACATGAGCAATCTAGCTGAAACAGCCAAGCCAATGATCAATTACATTGACGATATGCGTTACTATGGCCGTATCGCTGCTAAGGAATACGCCGGTATCGAATCCAAAGATGGACAAGAAAATGGCTGGCTGGTTCATACTCAGGCGACACCATTTGGCTGGACTACTCCTGGTTGGAATTACTATTGGGGTTGGTCGCCAGCAGCTAATGCCTGGATGATGCAGAACGTTTATGACTACTATAAATTCACCAAGGATGAGACTTATCTCAAAGAAAAGATCTATCCAATGCTCAAGGAAACTGCTAAGTTCTGGAACTCCTTCTTGCACTATGACCAGGCCAGTGACCGTTGGGTGTCTTCTCCATCCTACTCACCAGAACACGGTACCATCACCATTGGAAATACCTTTGACCAATCACTAGTCTGGCAGCTATTCCATGACTACATGGAAGTCGCCAACCATCTGAATGTCGACAAAGACTTAGTTACAGAGGTCAAGGCTAAATTTGACAAACTAAAACCACTTCACATTAACAAAGAGGGACGCATCAAGGAATGGTACGAAGAAGACAGTCCACAATTCACTAATGAAGGCATTGAAAATAACCACCGCCACGTTTCCCATCTGGTAGGTCTCTTCCCAGGTACGCTCTTTAGCAAGGACCAGGCTGAATACTTAGAAGCTGCACGTGCTACCCTCAATCACCGCGGAGATGGTGGTACTGGTTGGTCTAAGGCCAATAAAATCAACCTCTGGGCTCGTCTCTTAGATGGTAACCGTGCCCATCGCTTACTCGCTGAACAGCTCAAATATTCAACCCTAGAAAACCTTTGGGATACGCACGCACCTTTCCAAATCGATGGAAACTTTGGAGCAACCAGTGGAATTGCAGAAATGCTTCTTCAATCACACACTGGCTACATTGCACCATTGCCAGCCCTTCCAGATGCTTGGAAAGACGGTCAGGTTTCTGGTCTGGTTGCCCGTGGTAACTTTGAAGTTAGCATGAAGTGGAAAGATAAAAACCTGCAAAGCTTGTCCTTCCTTTCAAATGTCGGTGGAGACCTAGTTATAGATTATCCAAATATCGAAGCCAGTCAGGTTAAGGTTAATGGCAAATCTGTCAAAGCAACTGTTCTTAAAGATGGCCGCATTCAACTGGCAACACAAAAAGGTGATGTCATTACCTTTGAACATTTCCCTGGTCGTGTAACCAGTCTGACAGCAGTTAGACAAAATGGCGTCACTGCCGAACTTACCTTCAACCAAGTAGAAGGCGCTACCCACTATGTTATCCAAAGACAAGCGAAAGACGAATCTGGCCAAACCTCTGCAAGCAGAGAATTTGTGACCAATCAAACCCATTTTATCGACCGTTCACTCGACCCTCAACTCGCCTACACTTATACTGTTAAGGCTATGCTGGGTAATGTTTCTACACAGGTATCCGAAAAGGCCAATGTCGAAACCTATAACCAATTGATGGATGACCGTGACTCTCGCATTCAATACGGATCTCAATTCAAAGATTGGAGCGACACTGAATTATATAAGAGCACAGAAAAATATGCGGACATCAATAACAGTGACCCAAGTACTGCTTCAGAAGCTCAGGCAACCATTCCATTTACTGGAACAGGTATTCGAATTTACGGACTTAAAACATCCGCTCTCGGAAAAGCTCTCGTGACACTAGATGGCAAAGAAATGCCAAGTCTAGACTTCTACACTGCTGGCCCTACCCAAAAGGCAACCTTAATTGGAGAATTTACTAATCTGAGCGATGGCAATCATATTTTGACATTGAAAGTTAATCCAAATTCACCAGCAGGTCGCAAGAAAATTTCTCTAGATTCATTTGATGTGATTAAAGCTCCAGCTGTAAGCTTGGATAGTCCAAGTATCGCACCACTTAAGGAAAATGACAAAGAAATTTCCTTAACCCTTCCAGCTGGAGACTGGGAAGCAATCGCTGTGACCTTCCCTGGTATCAAAGATCCACTCGTTTTACGCAGGATAGACGATAATCATCTAGTTACGACTGGGGATCAGACTGTCTTATCAATCCAAGATAATCAGGTACAAATCCCTATCCCTGACGAAACCAATCGAAAAATTGGAAATGCGATAGAAGCTTATTCTATCCAGGGAAATACAACAAGCAGTCCTGTAGTAGCTGTCTTTACCAAAAAGGATGAGAAGAAGGTTGAGAATCAGCAGCCAACTACAAGCAAGGGAGATGACCCTGCTCCTATTGTAGAAATTCCTGAATACACTAAGCCTATCAGTACAGCCGGACAGGAACAACCACCTGTAGTAAATAATCCGGAGTATACTAAACCTATAGATACAGCCGGACAGGAACAACCACCTGTAGTAAACATTCCTGAGTACACTCAACCTATCGGCACAGCGGGACAAGAACAGCCACCTACCGTTTCTATTCCTGAGTACACTGAGCCTATCGGAACTGCTGGACAGGAACAACCGCCTACTGTTTCTATCCCTGAATACACTCAACCTATCGGCACAGCAGGACTAGAGCAAGCGCCTACGGTTTCTATTCCTGAGTACACTCAACCTATCGGCACAGCAGGACTAGAACAACCACCTACTGTTTCTATTCCTGAATACACTCAACCTATCGGCACAGCAGGACTAGAGCAAGCGCCTGTAGTAAACGTCCCTGAGTATACTAAGCCTATCGGCACAGCAGGACTAGAGCAAGCGCCTGTAGTAAACGTCCCTGAGTATACTAAACCTATCGGCACAGCAGGACAGGAGCAAGCACCTACGGTTTCTGTTTCTGAATATAAACTTCGTGTCTTAAAAGATGAAAGGACTGGAGTTGAAATTATTGGAGGGGCGACTGACTTAGAGGGAATTTCTCACATTTCTAGCAGACGTGTCTTAGCTCAAGAACTATTTGGTAAGACCTATGATGCTTACGATCTTCACCTTAAAAATCCAACAGACCAGAGTTTGCAACCAAAAGGAGCTGTCTTGGTTCGCTTGCCTATTTCCTCTGCTGTCGAAAATGTTTACTACCTAACTCCATCAAAAGAGTTACAGGCACTCGATTTTACTATTCGCGAGGGAATGGCAGAATTTACGGCTACTCATTTCAGCACCTATGCTGTCGTTTATCAAGCTAATGGAGCATCAACTACTGCAGAGCAAAAACCAAGTGAAACAGATATCAAACCATTAGCCAATAGCTCTGAGCAAGTTTCATCTAGCCCAGACCTTGTTCAATCTGCAAATGATTCTCCTAAAGAACAACTTCCAGCTACTGGTGAAACATCTAATCCACTACTATTCTTGTCAGGATTGAGTCTAGTCCTAACAGCAACTTTTCTACTTAAGAGTAAGAAGGATGAGTCCAACTAACTTTTAACCACACAAAAATCAGGATGAAGATAAGCTTCATCCTGATTTATTTTTTTACAGTAGATATAAAAAGGCTAGCGTCAAAAGACTTGCTAGGAGTCCCACTCCCCAAAAGAAGAAGTCAACCTTCCACTCGCTCCAAGGACTTCCTTTACCAGACAATCCTCCAAGCTCAAAATGGTGATGCACAGGCGTCATACGGAAAATACGTTTACCACCTGTCATTTTGAAATAACCAACTTGCATCATAACCGAAGTTGTTTCAAAAACATAAACAATTCCGATAATCAAGAGAGTCCATTCTTGATGGAGGGCCATAGAGATAGCCGCTAACATTCCACCTAGGGCCAAACTTCCCACATCCCCCATAAAGACCTTGGCAGGCTTGTGGTTAAAGACGAAGAAACCAAGCAAACCACCAATCACGGCAAGAATTACTAGAAGAATATCCATCTGACCTTGAACATAGGCAATAACTCCGTAAGCTGACAAACTAATCACAACTGAAATACTAGCCAGACCATCAATACCATCTGTCAAGTTGACTGCGTTTGAAAAACCAACTAGCCAGAAAAGAGCGAAGACAATATAGAAAATTCCTAAATGCACTTGGTAACCAAAGACCGAAAGCATATCACCACCGCGCTCATAGAAAAGGTAGAAAATAACACCACCTAGAAGCTGAAGAGCCAATTTCTGCTTGGGATTAAGCCCCTCATTGATTTTACGAAAGACCTTGAGGAAGTCATCTAAAAATCCGATTAAACCATAAAGAACCAAGATAAATAAAATCATACCGACATTATTGCTGAGTTGATTACTAAATAGGGCGAAAAAGAAAGCAACTAAAACAGAAGCAATTAAGAAAACCAAACCTCCCATTGTAGGAGTCCCAGCTTTTGCCTGGTGCTGTTTGACATCCTCATGCATCTGCTGGCCTGTAATTTGCGCCTTTCTATAAAATTGGATAAAGGACGGAATTCCTACTAAAGTTAGTAAAAATGTCACAATTCCAGCACTGATAGAAATAAACATATTAGTCTCCTAAAGTTAATTTAATTTTTTTAATGTTTTTGATAGCTGTATTAGTCCGAACATCTTGCTTCTGAACGATGGAACCTGAACCTTCAAATTCCAGCTCAATATCCAACCATTTAGCAAAGGTCTCAGCAGTGTCTTTTTTCCAGCCATACATGTCTGGAATTTCTTCTACCTTATCCGATAAAAGGAGAACTTGTTGGTTTGGTGCAAGATTGGTTCCTTCTTCTACAGAAGTCTCTTTAATCTTTGTTCCAGTACCTACAACGATTGGTTGCACAATATTTCGGCGTAAGGCTTCCGCCAAATCACCAGGTGAAATGTCCTTGATGCTAGGCATTGCATAAGAAGATTCTGTCGTCACTTGATCTAAATTCTTGGCTGGAGATTGAAGATTCAGAGATTCTTTCATAGCTGAAGCTCTCTCAAGGATTGGATTAGTAAACTCCCCAAGTGGAATTCCTGAATAATGTTCAGGTTGTTGAACCGTTACATACAAGATAAAATCAGGATTTTCAGCAGGGTTCATAGCCACAACCGAGAAAATGTAGTTGGTAGAACCAACCAAGTAGCCTCCATTTTTCTCGTCAGCGATTTGAGCCGTACCAGACTTGAGGGCTACATTTTGACCTGGAACATTGACAGTTGCTTTTCCTGTACTATGATTATACATAGTTCCATATCTAGGATCCGTTCCTACCAAGACCATGTGAGTACGAGTTTGGCTAGCTGCATCTTTCGAAACGGGATTTCCTACGATTTCTTTTTGAGATTTACGAACGGTTTGATCATTTGGATCATAAAGGGCACTGATAAATTTTGGTTCCAACATAACCCCATCGTTGGCAATGGCTGTAAAAGCACGTAGCATCTGGGTCTGCGTTACAGAAATCCCCTGACCAAATGCACTCATGGCAATATTAACAATATTATCTGCAGGCAATTGACCTGCATATTCGTCTGTCAAACCAAAACGGGTCGGAACTCCAAATTTAAAGCGGTTTAGATAGTCCAACCAAGTAGCATCACCCATTTTCTGCTCAAGCAGCGTCATCCCAATATTACTTGAGTGAGCAAACCCTTGAGAAAATGTCATCATACCACCACCGGTCAAACCTTCATTAACGTCCCAATCTCGAATCGTCGCATCCGCTATTTTTAATTCACTGCTATTGAAGTATTCTCCACCTGGGAAAGTATTATTATCAATAGATGCTGCTAGCGTCATGACCTTCATGGTTGATCCTGGTTCGTAGTTACTTTGATAAAGAATATCACGCCAAACAAAGTCCTCAGTGATTCCTTCTTTAGTATCTGCATTAAAGGTAGGTCGTTGGGTGGTAGCGAGGATTTCACCGGTCTTTGCACTGACCAAGGTCGCGGTCATATACTTACCTTTTACTTTTTGTAGAAAGGCATCCATCTGAGTTTCCATGAAAGATTGGAGCGGGCTAGACAATGTTGTATAAACATCCTTGCCATCCACAGTTTGTTGCGATACCTGTTCTGTACCGGGTACGATATTTCCTACTCGATCTTTTTCATAGGTAATAATACCGTCTGTCCCAGCAAGAATGGTATTTAAAGAACTCTCCAAACCAGAAGTTCCTAACAAACTCTTACTGCCATCCTCATTTTCATGGAGTTGGGCTAAGCCAATAAAACTAGAAGCAAATTGTCCATTTGGATAGCTTCTGTTAGGGCTAGTTGTAAAGTCAATCCCTTCCACACTAGCATCTTTTAACTCTTTTTTAATAGCCATCATATTGGCATAGGTAATCCCATTTCCTTTTGCACCAAAGGAAACCTGGGTCAGATTTGGTTGAGCCAGTTGCTCTTTTACATAAGCTTCATCCATATCCAAATACTTATGGAAGATTTCAGCTACCTTATTAAACTGCGAATCTTCTACATAAAGAATTTTACCCGTTGCTGACTTGTATTTTTTATCAATAACGGCATAGACGTTATAAGAAGTCGCATCCTCAGCAATAGGTACTCCATTTCGGTCATAGATAGTCCCACGTTTGGCAGGAACTGTTCGGGTTATCTGGTGAACCTTTTTAGCTTCTTTTACCAAGTCAGTACCAAATATATTACCTTTTGCGATAATATAAGCAAAATTGGCTAAAAAGAGGCCGAAAAGGGCAACAGCTACAAAGCTGAGGTACTTGCCAACTATCCTACGGTTTTTTGCTGGAGATTTACGATTTTTTATCGCAAACCGGGTTATTTTTTCTGTCCATTTCATATCTTACTCCGCTGTTCGGATATTTTCATTATTCAATTTCAAATCTTTTTTATCTGCAATTTCTTTCAAGCGCTCTGAACGAATCAATTCATTCACTTCCTGCTTAGCATCGTCCAGCTCTGTCTTCTTCTCTTCTATCTGTGCATTGATTTTTGTCAAATCACTTTGCACTTGCAAGAGTCGTGTCTGCATAAAGATAATGCTCACTGCTAAAACGAGAGCCGTAAAAGCGATGGAAAGATAAAAAGCCTTCTCCACACGTGAGAATTTTTTTATACGATTCTGCAAGAATTGACTGGTTGTTTCTTTCTTATCTACCATTTTTTCCTCTTACTTGTGAATTTTTCTGGCTACGCGCAACTTAGCTGAGTGCGAGCGGTTATTGGCTTCTAACTCCTCTGCACTTGGCAAGATTGGCTTACGAGATACCAATTCCATCTTGGGCTTGAGATCATCCGGGATGAAAGGCAAACCTTTGGGAACTTCCACTGTTGAAGCTTCCTTAAACAACTGCTTGGTCAAGCGGTCTTCCAAGGAATGAAAGGTAATGACTGAAATTCTACCATCCAGAGCCAGCATGTCCATGGCCTGCTGGATAGACTCATCTGCCGCTCCCAGTTCATCATTGACTTCAATTCGAATAGCCTGGAAAATTTGCTTGGCAGGATGCCCCTTCTTCTTGAGTTCCTTGGCAGGCTTGGCAGACTTGATAATTTCTGCCAGCTCAGTCGTTGTCTCGATTGGCTTGACTTCACGCGCTTGTTCAATCTTACGTGCAATCTGTTTAGAGAATTTATCCTCTCCATATTTGAAGAAAATTCGAACCAAGTCATGATAGTCATAGTGATTCACCACTTCATAGGCTGTCAAACTAGCATCCTGATTCATGCGCATGTCCAGTGGCGCATCCTTTTTATAAGAAAAACCACGCTCACGCTGGTCCAATTGAGGACTAGACACTCCCAAGTCATAACAAATTCCATCAATTTCCTGAACACCAGCTTCGCGCAAACGTGCCTGTAAATGACGGAAGTTATCCTTGATAAAGGTTACCATCCCTTTTTCGATATAGGGTGCCAAACGTTTTTGCGCATTGTTAATGGCATTCTGGTCCTGGTCAAAGGCATAGAGATGGCCTTTTTCATTTAATTTACTTAATAAATATTCGCTATGGCCTGCTCCACCCAAGGTCGCATCAACGTAAACACCGTCAGGTTTCACATCAAGCATATCAATCGTTTCGTGGAGTAAGACCGTTACATGATGAAATTCTTTTGTCATATCCTATCTATTTTACCACAAATCCGACTAGCTTGCACTAGTCAGACAAATAGGTCAAAAAAAGTAAGATTTCTTTAAGAATATGTCAAATATGCTTGACATCTATTTCATAGAAGAATATAATATAGTCAAATATATACGACATGAATCAGAAAGGAGTCCAGATGAATCGTGTGAAAGAATTTCGCAAGGAATTGGGTATTTCCCAGCTCGAACTCGCCAAGGATATCGGTGTCTCGAGACAGACCATCAATATGATTGAAAACAACAAGTACAATCCAACCCTGGAACTCTGTCTCAATCTCGCCCGTAGCCTCCAAACTGACCTCAACAGTCTCTTTTGGGAGGATGATTTTTAAAAAGGAGCAAACTCATGAAAAAAGAAACCTTTACTGAAAAACTGATCAAACGCATTTATGGCATTTCAGGACCACTTGATGAACACAAACGACGCGAAGCTGACCGCATCGGAAATAAAATCTTTGTGATTCTCTTTTACCTCATGACTTTAGGTAATCTTATTCCCTTTTTCCTTGCTTATAAATATCCGCAAATTGTCGCTATCGGCTATCCCCTTGTGATATTGGGTATTTCGATGATTTCTGCTCTCTATGTGCTCTCCCAAACCAGGAAAACAGGCATCACAGCCATTGATCTAGATATGCTGAATGAGAAAGAAAGTAAGCAACTATACTACCCAGGTCTTAAAGCAGGTTTGTTCTTTGGTCTATGGATGTTTTTTATAACTCCTCTTCTAAGTATACTCATAGGTGAAGGTCAGGACTATTTTCATTCTCTTCTCACTATAAGAAATGGTGTATCAAGCATTCTCGGTTCTATCTTCTTCGGAGCAAGCATACAGTTCCTCATCTCCCGTCGCATTGAAAAAGCTAAGAAAGATCAAGATGAGGATTAGGAGGTGCCCTATGAAATCATTACTAACTTTACTTACCTATCATCTTTTGTTCAGTTCTCTGCTCATCTTCATCATCGTTTCAGGGAACTTGCCAATCTACGATATAGTCTTCCTTCCAGTCTTTGTTCCAGCACTCAACAAAGGATTGACTTATCTAAAGATTGACTCCCAAAAAACGCGCATACTCAACTTAGCACTATTCTTTATGATTCTATCCTTACCACAACTGACGCTCATTTCAATCAATTGGAAATATTATATACTGCTAACTATCGCTATCCTTTCTTCTATTACTTATCTTTATTATCTCTATCAATTCGTAAAAGAAACAAAATAACATCGTTCATTTAGGAGAAATCACCCATGAAAAAAGAAGACTTAACAACTCGCCTACTTCGAAATTTCTTTCATATCCAAGGGCCTTTTGATGAATGCCGTCAAGAGGTTATCTACAAGGCTTGCGCCCGTTCCATGATCCAAATCTTTTACTCTTCCTTCATTCTCTTCCTATTCTATATTTTGTTCGGAAGCTTTATAGAAATTGTTCGAAATGTTATGCCCTACATCTATTTTGGACTCATTTTGTTCATGAGTATAAAAGCTCAAAAAGCCGTCCAAGAGCTTCATCTTGAAAAGGATGACAAATCAGAAATCATTCTCAAAACCTACAGCAAAGCCCAAATTAAATTTCGAAGTTGGATTGTGTTTATCGGTATTCAGATTGGCCTCTTTACCTTACTCATCTTTCATAAAGTCTTCGTTCAGCAGATGTCCTTTTCAGATTTTGTGAAATTGCTCATGCAATTCGATAAAAGTGTTCCTTTGCTGATGTATGGCCTGATTATCGGTAGCATTTTTGGAACCCTGACCTACGGATTTCTATCACTACAGGAGGAGAAAACTCCTAAAAATACCAAACAGAAGGAGAAAAGCAAGCAATGACTTCACTATACGATTTTTCAGTCTTGAACCAAGACCATCAAGAAACTCCACTAGAGACCTATCGTGGTAAGATTCTCTTGGTTGTCAACACTGCTACTGGATGTGGTTTAACGCCCCAGTACCAAGGTCTCCAAGAACTCTATGACCGCTATCAAGAACAAGGTTTTGAGATTTTAGACTTCCCTTGCAATCAGTTTATGGGACAAGCACCAGGTAGTGCAGAGGAAATCAACGCCTTCTGTAGCCTACATTATCAGACCAGCTTCCCACGTTTTGCCAAGATCAAGGTCAACGGTAAGGAAGCAGATCCTCTCTATGTTTGGTTAAAAGAACAAAAATCTGGTCCACTAGGAAAACGAATCGAATGGAATTTCGCTAAGTTTCTCATCGGTCGAGATGGGCAGGTCTTTGAACGCTTCTCTTCAAAAACAGACCCAAAACAAATTGAAGAGGCGATACGTAATCTACTCTAAATTTCGTTAAAATCCCTCCTTCTATGTTCCACAAAATAGCAGGAGGGATTTTCTTTAAAAAGTAAAGGAATTTCTTTAAATTAGATGGATTTTCTTGCATTTCTCTATTGCATTTCTTGGAACAATTTAGTATATTTGTTATGTTAAGGTTTTTAGGTTATTTTAAAGATTAAGATAACAATTTTAATTTTTTTATTCTAAAATGAAAGCGCTTAAACAGAGGGGGGTAATTAGTCTCAAACTATTGCACAAAATCTAACTATCGCTAAAGAAAATCGTTTCCAAGTCATACTTGGGCTCAGACAGTAGCTGACTGTCTTTATTCAAACTAGGAGTACATTATGAATCGATACCTTTTTGAAAAAGGGCAAACTTTTAGCATCAGAAAATTAACCGTTGGTGTTGCTTCGGTTATGGTTGGTCTCGCTTTTTTTGCATCTGGTACAGCACTAGCCGACGAAGCAAAAATTGAAACTACAAGCTCTCAACCAAATGTAGAAAAATTGGCCGAAGCTGAAAAAACCAAACCAGAAGTCAAAAATGAAAGTCCTGTAATTTCTACACCTCAAGAGTCAGAGCAAGCAGAGAAATCAGAAAAAACTGTTAAACCAGTAGAAGAGAAGACTGTAGCAGATACTAAAACTACTGACTTGCTTCCTGAAGAAATCCACGATCAAGCTTATCCTGATGCACCCGTGAAAAACATAGATACTTCAGCAATCGTAGACAAGAAGGATAGTCCTAAAGTTGAGACAGAAAGCATTCTAAAAAACAAGGAAGAACTTCCAAAAGAAGCTGAAAATGGTAATCGTGCAATTATCAACGGTGGTCTAGATTTGAAGCACGTCCCTTATGAAGGACAACCTGCTACTGCTGCTAGTATGATTTACACTATTTACAATGGTGGTTCCCAACGCTATATCGTGTCTGGTTCTGGTATTTTTGTGGCACCAAATGTCATCTTGACTGTTGCCCACAACTTTTTAGAATCAAACCGTGATACAAAAGAAGGACATATTCGAGGCGGAGATTCTGCTAAGTTTTACTATAACCTCGGTTCTAATTCTGCTGTTCGCAATTCTCAGCCTGTAACGGGTAATACTACTCTTTTCAAAGAAGAAGATATTCATTTTTGGAACAAGAAAGAATTTGGAAAAGGATATCAAAATGATTTGGCTGCTGTTGTAGCACCTGTTCCTCTTCAAATCGCTAGTCCAAATAAAGCTGCCACCTTTGTTCCTTTGGCAGAAAACAAAACCTATCAACCTGGGGACCCTGTTAGCACGATTGGGTATCCAACTGATTCAAGCTCACCTGAGCTCAAAAAACCAATTGTAGCTGGTCAACTTTACAAGGCTGATGGTGTCGTGAAATCTGTTGATAATTATGATGATAAAGGCTCAAAAGGCATCACCTATCATATGACTTCTGTTTCAGGCCTTTCAGGTGCTGGTATTATCAACGGTGATGGTAAAGTAGTCGGTGTTCACCAACACGGCACAATTGAAAACGGCATCCCTGACAAAGACCGCTTCGGTGGCGGAATCGTCCTCTCACCCGAGCAAGTCAAATGGGTAAAAGATATTATCGCTAAATATGGTGTCAAAGGTTGGTACCAAGGTGACAATGGGAAACGATATTACTTTACTCCTGAAGGAGAAATGTTCAGAAATAAAACTGCTGTTATTGGCGAAAATCAATATTCTTTCGATGAAAATGGTGTTGCGACACTCATTAAAGGAATCGATTACGGACGTGTAGTTGTTCAACACGTAGATGAAACTGGTAATCCAATCAAAACTGATGATACTTTTGTTGAAAAAACTGAAGTTGGAACAGCTTTTGATTATAACTTCAAAAAAGAAATCGCTAAGACTGACTTCTATACAAAAAATCAAGAGAAATACCAGATTGTCTCTATTGATGGCGTCGAAATCAACAAACAACTCAAAGATGAGTGGACCTACAACGTCGTCAGCAAAACAGCTCCAGGAACACGGGTCATCAAGGTGGTTTATAAAGTGAATAAAGGTTCATTTGCCATTCATTATCGTTTGAAAGGCTCAGAGCAAGAATTAGCAGATGTTGTTACTGATAATAATGACGGAAAAGAATACGATGTTTCTTTTGTAAACACTTTTGAAGCAAAAGAAATCGCAGGCTACCGCGCGATCACTCCACGCTTAGAAGCCAGCATCCAGCACAAGGGTGTGAATGATATTGTCTTTGAATACGAAAAAATCTCTGATAGCTCTAGTCCGACTTCAACTGTTTTACCTGCTGCTCATCCAGAAGATAAAGAAACAGAAATCGGAAATCACGGCCCGCTTCCAAGCAAGGCTCAACTTGATTATCACAAGGAAGAATTAGCTGCCTTTATCCACTATGGTATGAATACTTATACTAATTCTGAGTGGGGACATGGAAATGAAGACCCTAAAAACTTCAATCCAACTAACTTAGATACAGATCAATGGATCCGTACTCTTAAAGAAACTGGTTTCAAACGCACCATTATGGTAGTGAAACACCACGATGGCTTCGTTATTTATCCATCTAAATATACAAATCATACCGTAGCTGCAAGTCCATGGAAAGATGGTAAGGGAGACCTTTTAGAAGAAGTTTCAAAATCAGCTACTAAATACGATATGAATATGGGGGTTTATCTATCTCCATGGGATGTTAATAGTCCTAAATACAAGGTTGATACAGAAAAAGAATACAACGAATATTATCTCAACCAACTAAAAGAAATTCTTGGAAATCCAAAATACGGAAACAAAGGTAAATTCATTGAAGTTTGGATGGATGGTGCGCGTGGTAGCGGTGCCCAGAAAGTAACCTACACCTTTAACGAATGGTTCAAATATATTAAGGAAGCAGAAGGAGATATCGCTATCTTCTCTGCACAACCAACAAGTATTCGTTGGATCGGAAATGAACGTGGTATCGCAGGTGACCCTGTATGGCATAAGGTCAAGAAAGCCAACATCACCGAAAATGTTAAGAACGAATACCTTAACCACGGTGACCCTGACGGAGATATGTACTCTGTAGGGGAAGCTGACGTTTCAATCCGTTCTGGTTGGTTCTACCACGATAACCAGCAACCAAAATCCCTCAAAGAATTGATGGATATCTACTTCAAGTCTGTTGGTCGTGGAACGCCACTTCTTCTCAACATTCCACCAAACAAAGAAGGAAAATTCGCAGATGTGGATGTGGCTCGCTTGAAGGAATTCAAAGCAACCCTAGATCAAATGTATGCTACTGACTTTGCTAAAGGTGCGACTGTAACAGCAAGTTCGACTCGTCAGAACCATCTCTACAAGGAGAGTCACCTGACAGACGGTAAAGATGATACTAGCTGGGCTCTTTCAAATGATGCCACAACAGGTAGCTTCACAGTCGATTTGGGACAAAAGAGACGCTTTGACGTTGTCGAACTCAAGGAAGACATCGCCAAAGGCCAGCGTATCTCTGGTTTCAAGATTGAAGTCGAAATCAACGGTCGCTGGGTGACTTACGGAGAAGGTTCAACTGTTGGTTACCGTCGCTTGATTCAAGGCAAGCCTGTAGAGGCACAAAAAATCCGTGTAACCATCACCGGAGCTCAAGCAACTCCAATCTTAACCAACTTCTCAGTCTACAAGACACCAACTAGTATCGAAAAGACAGACGGCTACCCTCTTGGACTTGAATACCACTCAAATACAACAGCGGATACAGCCGGTACAACTTGGTACAATGAATCTGAAGGTGTTCGTGGCACTTCTATGTGGACCAATCAAAAAGATGCCAAAGTAAGCTATACTTTCACAGGAACCAAGGCCTATGTCGTCTCTACAGTTGACCCAGGTCATGGAGAAATGTCCGTCTACGTTGATGGCCAAAAAGTTGCGGATGTGCAAACTAAGAACACTAGTCGTAAACGCAGCCAAAAAGTATATGAAACAGACGATTTAGCACCTGGCCAACATACCATTACCCTTGTTAATAAAACAGGTGAACCAATTGCTACAGAAGGAATCTACACTCTAAACAATAACAGCAAGGGTATGTTTGAGCTTGAAGCAACTTCTTACGAAGTCGAAAAAGGAAAACCAGTCACTGTTAAAATTAAACGTGTCGGTGGAAGCAAGGGAACTGCTACTGTTCGCTTCATCACAGAACCTGGAACTGGGGTTCACGGTAAAGTTTACCAAGATACAACTCAAGATGTGACTTTTGAAGATGGAGAAACAGAAAAGACTGTTACCATCCCAACGATTGACTTTACAGAACAAGCCGACTCTATCTTTGACTTCAAAGCCAAGCTCACTTCTGTTTCTGATGGTGCTTTACTAGGTTTTGCTACCGATGCAACCATCCAAGTGATGAAAGCTGAATTGCTGATCAAGGATCAAACAAGTTATGATGACCAAGCTAGTCAGTTGGATTACAGTCCTGGCTGGCACCATGAAACCAATTCAGCAGACAAGTACCAAAAAACGGAGTCTTGGGCTTCCTTTGGTCGCTTAACTGATGAACAAAAGAAAAAGACAACTGTCACAGCCTACTTCTACGGTACTGGACTTGATATCAAGGGCTATGTTGATCCAAATCATGGTATCTACAAAGTCTTCCTAGATGGCAAAGAAGTTCCTTACCAAGATGGCATGGGAAATGCGTCGACTATTGAGGGCAAGAAATACTTTAGCGGTCACGCTACTCAACGCCAAGGCAATCAAACTCTGGTTAGCCTAAAAGGTCTTGATGAAAACTTGCACGCAGTCACCCTTCAACTAGATCCTGATCGAAACGATTTGTCTCGAAACATCGGTATCCAGGTGGATCAATTCATCACTCGTGGTGAAGGAAGTGAACTCTACAGCAAAACACAAATCCTTCAATCTCTCTAAATGGAAAGACGACTTATCTAACTTTGATCCAAGTGGTTTGAAAAATACAGCAACTGCACGCCAAGCATTTAAGTCTAATCTTGATAAACTCACTGCACAATTAAGTTCTGATACTGTAAATGTACAAGATGTGATGTCAACAGTCACTGCTTTGCAAGATATTCTTAGCAAAGACGAAAATTACCAAAAATCTGGAGACGAAACAAGCCCAGAACAACCAGTTGAACCAAAACAACCAGTTGAACCAAAACAACCGGAACAGCCTGAAATCAATTATGATAAGGCTATGGCTAGCTTGACTGAAGCTATCGAGAAAAAAGTGGCTGAGCTTGGTGCCAACAACGATGCTAAGAAAAAATTAGTTGAAATTACTGATAAAGCAATCGCAGCTATCCAAGAAGCGAAGACTCAAGAAGATGTCAATAAAGCCCTCAATAACGCTCTTGAGCAAATCAAGCAATTGCAACCTAGCCAACCAGAACAACCAGTTGAACCAAAACAACCGGAACAGCCTGAAATCAATTATGATAAGGCTATGGCTAGCCTGACTGAAGCTATCGAGAAAAAAGTGGCTGAACTTGGTACTAACAACGATGCTAAGAAGAAATTAGTTGAAATTACTGATAAAGCAATCGTAGCTATCCAAGAAGCGAAGAGTCAAGAAGACGTCAATAAAGCTCTCAATAACGCTCTTGAACAAATCAAGCAATTGCAACCTAGCAAACCAGAACAACCGGTTGAACCGAAACAACCTGAAAAACCAATTACTTCTTCAAGTCCTGAAGAAGGGGTTAAAGACCTTGTCTTCCAGCTCCCAAGTTTGGATATTGTCAAGAAGGCAGTACCATTCCAGACTATCCGTCGCGAAAATCCACAATTAGACAAAGGGAAAGAACAAGTTCTAGCAGAAGGGAAAGATGGTGCTATAATCGAGTATGTCGAAGTAGATGGCAGCAATCGCAAGGTAGTTCAAACTGAATCAATTCCAGCTCTAGACCGAGTGATTGAAGTTGGGACTAAACAAAGTTCTGTTGGAACAGATACTCCACCAGTTGTGACTCTTCCTGAGTACCTTCTACCAAAAGAGCCTGAAAAACCAATTACTTCTTCAAGTCCTGAAGAGGGAGTTAAGGACCTTGTCTTTAAACTTCCAAGTTTGGATATTGTCAAGAAGGCAGTACCATTCAAGACTATCCGTCATGAAAATCCAAACTTAGATAAAGGAAAAGAGAAAGTTCTAGCAAAAGGGAAAGATGGTGCTATAATCGAGTATGTCGAAGTAGATGGCAGCAATCGTAAGGTAGTTCAAACTGAGTCAACTCCAGCTCTAGATAGAGTGATTGAAGTAGGAACTAAACAAAGTTCTGTAGGAACAGAGGCACCACCAGTTGTGCCTCTCTCTGAGTATGTTCTACCTAGAGAAACTGAAAAAGCAGCTCCTGCAGTTGTAACAGAAGATTCACCAAGAAAAGATGAAAAAGCACCTGTTGCTACTACAGCTAAACAAGACAAGGAAAAACAACTCCCAGAAACTGGAGAGCAAGAAGCAAATGCCTTCTTATTCTTGGCTGCTATTACTTCAGTATTGTCTCTACTCATCTTCCAAAAGAATTTCAAAGACTAATTAAAATCTTTACTTAATTCTTTTCAATGATTCTAGTTCCCCCAAGAGAAGACCAGCCGGTCTTCTCTTTTTATATCTACAAATTAAAAAGCATCCATAAATTTCTATGGATGTCTTAGTATCTATAAAACAGAATGATTATTTGGGATAAGTATTTTCGAATTCAACTACGATATCAAGTACACAATCATCCAAAAAGATGGAGCTCTTATCTGATTTAATCAGAAATACCATAATAATCTGCTGCAAGCTCTCCGCAGATAACTACAATAGTGTACACCAGAGAACGAGCTCATCTCCTACCAAATCTACTGGCCACTATTTTTAATCCCAGCATATATATAGGTTCTATTGCTTGGACACTCTTTTTCCGTTACCACCCTAAAATAAAAACGATGCTCCCGCCCATCCTTGGCATTTTCCTTGTTTAAAACAAAGTAGTTTTTCTGATTCATCGCCATGGTTCGTAGGATGTCATCAATCAAGAAAGTCAAGGGTACGTTCATGGCAGAGTATTTTTGAAAATCCTCTTCAAAACGAATATAGTTATCTGAAAAGTAATCCATCTGCAGTTTGTTTTCATACAGCTCTTTTCTAGTCATAAACTCCCTCCTCCCACAGCCGAATTTCGAGGATATCTGCAACCTCTATCAACCTATATCCCTCGCTTGTCCTAATAGATAAAGTCTGAGGCCATAACTCTCTCACCACACCGATTATAGTGATTTTCTGCTTCTTTTCCTTTAGCACAAAATTTCCCCTAAGTTGGCCAACATAAAGCTGAGAAAGCAAGTGCAACTTCTCATCTGGAGTCAAATCCATCGAAAAATCAACCCGGCTTTTTTCTTCACTGAGCGAACTGGTGTGTTCTGAAAGGTAAAATCCCATCCACTTCTGCATCCCTGGATCTTGATAATCTCGCGCAGATTGAAAAGGTAAATAAGAACGATCAATCATTTTAATCCATCTAATCCTCCAGCAGAATGTCCCCCAATCAGCTTGCTTCTAGCAAGACTCCTAGAGGCTTCTTCCAGTGCATTTGCTCTTAAAAGGGAAGTGAAACCAAATTGTTCCCGAATGGAGTCAATGGCCGTCTGGAGCCTTTCTTCTTTTTCTAACTTGTCAACATCATCAAAAAGGGAAATTAAACCAAAGGACTCATCCACAAAGCCTGAATAGTTAACTCCGACACTTCTAACCGCTCCAGAAGTGTATTTGTTATGAAATAACTTCAAAATATAATCTGTTAAGACAGCTGTATTATTGGTCGGTTCGACCTTCATTTGTGTATGAATAGATGGCCTAACCTCCTGTTTAGAGAAACCAAGATAGATAGAGACAAGAGTTGTTTTCTTACCCGCCCTTCTCAGTCTAATAGCTACCTGCTCAGCCATTTCCCGGAGAATAATTTCAATATCTCGTAGCTTCACGTAATCTCTCGGCAAAATTTGAGAATTCCCCAAGCCCTTGGATTTGGCTTTATAAGGCTTATGAACATTGCTCTCATCAATTCCGTTAGCATGAAACCACAAACGCAGGCCAGCCTGACCCAGAGCCTTTTTTAGCTGGTCTGGATTACTGGTGGCCAATTCCTTGATAGAATAAATCCCCAGAGTATGCAAGCGTTTCTCCATCCGCCTACCAATTCCCCAGAAGTCTGTCATATGAGGAATGGCCCAGACCTTCTCTTCCACATCCTGGTAAGACCAGTTGGCCCTCATGGTCGGAGTGTGCTTGGCCTCATTATCCAGAGCCAACTTGGCCAGTAAGGGATTGGCATTGGACATGCCTACTGTAGAGTAAATACCTGTCTGCCTCCAAATATCCCTCTGAATGCGAGCAGAAAGCAGATCCAGCTTGTCTGTACGGGACAGACTCTTGTCTGGGATGAAATAGTTAAGCGAACTAGTCAGGTCAATAAAGCCCTCATCAATCGAGTAGGGATAAATATCATCTGGGCTGCCATAGTTTTGAAAGATTCGCTGGATTTCCATATTGACTGCGATGTATTCATCCATCCTAGGAGGCACAATCAAGGTCACCTGAGCCCAGTCTTCAATATAGCGAACATAGTCTGAGTCGGTAGGTAGACCTTGCTTTCGAGCATTGTAATAGGAAAATTTTCGTGTTTTGATATCAAAAGGCAAATCATAGGCCCGACCAACATTTGACTTTCCAAAAATCTTCTTAAACAGCGGCGAAGAGGCTAAAATAAGACCAGTTGAATTATCCGCGCGACTCATGACACAAAGCGAGGTCTTCAGCGGATGCAAGCCCCTTTTCACGCACTCAACACTGGCATAAAAGGATTTCATATCGACAAAGGCAATGTCACTTTTGGGCTCTCTGGAGTAATCAAAGTAGCCCATTGGCTAGCCCTCCATCGGCACAAAGTTCCCAACTATAATCCCTACAATCCGAGGATCTTCCTCATAGGAGATGAAAATATCCTTGTATTTAGGATTGATAGAGACCAGACGCAATCCATTCTCCTCTCGATAGACCCGTTTGATATAGGTCTGGTTGTTGCAAACCACTGCATAAACCGCCCCGTCATAGTCAAATCCTGTCTCTCGAATCAGCGCCACTGAACCATTTTGGTATTTAGGTTCCATGGAGTCCCCAGACACCCATGATGCAAAATCATGAGCCAACTCCTCATTAAAGTAAACCGTATCAAAATTCTGATCATCGTAGACTGAAGCTCCAATCCCTGCTGACATGCGTTCGTAGACACGGTACTCGTAGAGACGCTCTGGCATAGATGTCACTTTCTGAGCCTGTTCCTCTTGAACCAGGTTGCGAGCATAGAGAACAACCTTCTCCTTCCCTTGCTTGGAGAGGCTATGGTAGAGACGGACAATCTCAATCTGAGTGAAATAGCCTTTTGCGACTTTTAAAATGTTTTCTAGCTGGAACACCTTCTCCTTGGACGGTTCCTTGATTCCACGTTCCCAAGCCGAGTAAGCCTGGAAGCTAATCCCAAGTTGCTCTGCAATTTCCTTCTGTGTTAATTTTAACTCTTTCCTACGAGCCTTGAGTTTTTCTGGCTGATACATACTTCACCTCCTAGTATAGAACATTGTCTTAAATGATTTTCCTTAGAAAAACTAATCTTTAGTTGAGTCACTTTCAGAATTCAACCTATTTGATTTAGTTTTATTATATAAAAAAAGTAGACAAATGTCTACTAGGAAAATCAGAAACATCGTGAGTTTTAATCAAACTAAACGGACTTAGTCCTATACCACACAGAACTAAATCCTTTGAATAAATAATTGATCTAACTTTTAAAATCCCTACAGAAATTCCAGTTTTTCTCTATTTGATACCAGACATTAGTTTTTCAATACGTGGAACGTAGAAGAGTAAGATAATACTGAATACAATCGTAATTCCTCCAACAATTCCATAGTAAGCAACTTCAGTTTCGCTTGTATAAAATTTTACAATTTGAGCATTGATAGCTTGGGCAGCTGCATTACTCAAGAACCAGATAGACATCATTTGTGCTTGGAAGGATTTTGGTGCTAACTTAGTAGTGACTGATAGACCAATCGGCGAAATCAGCATTTCACCCACAATCACAATAGCCCAACTCATAATCAACCAGAGAGGACTGACCTTAACATCTGTCCCAAAGAGCATCCCTGGTAACATCATCCACAAGAAGGATAAACCTGCCGCAAATAAACCGTAAGCAAATTTCTTAGAAGAGGATGGTTGCTTTTTACCCATTTTCCCCCACAACCACGCAAAAATCGGCACATAAATCATAATGAAAAGGGGATTGATACTTTGGAAAAAGCTAGATGGGAAATGAATCTGAGTCCCAAATACATTAAAGTAAAGTCGAGTTTGATCATCCGCAAATAGAGCTAGAACAACAGATCCCTGTTCCTCAATAGACCAGAAGAGTACTCCAGCGATAAATAGAGGAATGTAAGCAAATACTCGGGATCTCTCAGTGGCAGTTATTTTCTGACTAGATAAAATCTTGAAGAAATAGTAGATTGGAATAATTACAGCAATCACTGTAAAGATATTAACAATCATATCCACATTAAACTGGTGAGTAAAGACTAAACCTATAACCACGAGAGTAACTACGACAAGTGCAATCAGCAAGCGTTTAATCAAGGTCTGCTGGTCCTTCTGTGAAAGTGGATCAGTGGGGTAAAGACTTGATTCAGGCAGATATTTCTTCCCATCCAAAACATACTTCACCAAACCAAAGAACATCCCAATGGCAGCTAATGAGAATCCTAGATGGAAATTGACTTCCTGACCTAGATAACCCACTAGATAAGGGGCAACGAAGGCACCTAAGTTAATACCAAAGACAAAGATACTAAAACCTGCATCCCGTCTATCATCCTCTTTCTCATAAATTCCCCCCACCATATCTGAGATATTAGGTTTTAAAAATCCAGTTCCAAAGATAATCAAGGCAATAGAAAGATAGAGAGCCACTTGTCCAAAAGGTGTTGCCAAAGCAATATGCCCTAGCATAATCAGAATCCCACCGTAAAAGACAGTCTTACGGCTTCCTAAAATACGGTCACTGACAAAACCACCGATAACCGAGGACAAAAATACCAGCGAGCCATAAATAGCCATAACCGATGCAGCTGTGGTCTTCTCCATCCCCAATCCACCATCTTGCACACTATAGTACATATAGTAAAGTAGGATAGCTCGCATCCCATAGTAAGAAAAGCGTTCCCACATCTCTGTAAAGAAGAGGGTGGACAAGCCCATAGGATGTCCAAAAAATGTTTTCTGTTTTTCCATATATATTCTCCTTTAACGATATAATAATTCATTTTACAGAATTTTCAAACAAATGTCAAACAAATCCTGTTTGTTTTAGAAAATTTTCTGAAAAAATCACACGTCTCATACTTAATTCCATCATAAAAATCCATTTCAGACTAACTTCCACTTCGGTCAGGCAAGTGGAAGTTACTTTGAGAAATCACCTTTAAAAATTTGCTCTTGTTTAGTTTAAAAATGTTCCAAACCTTGAAACATACTTATCATATCCTCTCCTCTTCAATGAACAAAAAAATCCCTATGCCAAACTTGTAATTACTAAAATACAAGCCAATAAGCATAGAGATGTAAAACTGTTACACATTCAAAAATAAATAATTAGTAATTAAATAATAGAAATTGTGTACGAAATTTCTCAATTAATTTTCGCTAGTAAATATCTTTTCCAACAAACGCCCTCTCAATTCCTTATCCTGATGATGCAAGATATTCATTAACTCATGAGAATTTTTCGCATTGATGAATTGATTTAACAATCTATCTTTTAATTCATATGGAAGAGAAGCCGTCTTTAGTAGTCTAAAAACTTCATCATTTAGGGATAGCCTTTTATTATCTTTACATTCAAATCTAGCTGTATCATTCTTATTTGGCAATTCAATCATAGACACATTCGTTCCTTTAAAATGAATTCTATGCTTTCTATTACTTGGAACGATACTAGAATCTCCTTGTAATGCTAACTCTACCATTCCCATTTCCCAGTCGATTGATAATCTTGTTTTATATCTTTGACCATTTTGATCTTCAATCATTTCAAAAGAATGTTGTTTTCCTGGGAATACATACCAATCTACAATTTCAGGTAAATCAACACCCATATCTATCTCAGAACCAACCAAAGGAATGATTGCACCACTTTTTGCAAACACAGGAATAGTCGAAATGTCTCTATAAACACTTAACTTCACTCCACCTGTGTATTTTTTCTCTGAAAAGAAGTCATACCACTCACCTTCAGGGAACCATACATCTACTTTTGCAGATTGAAATGCCAAATCCATCTTTTCTACAATGGGAGCAACCATCAGTTCTGTTCCAAAAAAGTATTGGTTTGGAACATTATAGCTCTCATCATTCTCTGGGTAGAAATAATACATTGGGCTGATTAATGGGGCACCTTCCTCGTGTGTCTTTACATTCATAGTATATAGATAGGGAATCATCTGATGTCTCAAACGAAGGTATTTCTTCATAATCTTAGATGTTGTTTCTGAAAAAAACCAAGGTTCTTTACTATTGAAGGGACTTCTAGAACTATGTAATCGAGTAATCGGACTAAAAACGCCAAACTGTAGCCATCTGGTTTGTAGCTCTTCGTCATAATCCCCCAGCATGTGCCCACCGATATCATGGCTCCACCAACTATAACCGATATTTGATGCTGTCGCTGTAAAATAAGGTTGAAATCTTAAGGAATTCCAACTAATTATAGTATCCCCTGAAAAACCAACAGGGTATCGGTGACTACCCGGCCCTGCATATCTTGATAAAATCAACCCCCCTTCTGCATTTTTACAACTATCCTGATAGTGATAATGGTTTAAAAGCCACAGTGGATCCAACATGCCTTGAGTCCCCTGTTGCCAGTCAATCCACCAAAAATCTACTCCCTGCTTTTCTAGCTCATAATGAACATCTTTAAAGTAGGCTTCCCTAAAAGAGGGATTAAAAAAATCAAAAATAGCAGGTTCCTCTAATTCTACATTTAACCCCAATCGTTTGGCAACTCGAGGATAAGCTTCTTCATAAGCCCGTATACCATCAGCAGGATGGACATTTAAGGAAAGTTTTAACTTCCTATCATGAAGTTGTTTCAATAACTGTTCTGGATTAGGTATTAAGTTTCTATTCCAACTATATCCTGTCCAGCCACTTCCAAAACGGGCTGGAATATCAGTTATATGCCAATCCATATCTAACACACCGATAGATAATGGAATTTTCTCTGTTTCAAATCTGTCTATTAAATCCAAGTATTCATCCGACGTATAAGGCCAATATCTACTCCACCAATTCCCTAAAGCATATCTTGGCAACAAGGGGGTTGAACCAGTCAAATGGTAAAAGTCTCTGATTGCTCCTCTATAATCATGCCCATAGGCAAAGAAATAGAGGTCAATTTGATTTTCTCTCTCAATATAACCAGACTGTTCATCCCAAATAAATCCTTGAGAATCATCCAATAAAGCTATACCATTTCGGCTAATAATTCCATCTTCTAACGAGATTGCTCCATCTGCCTTATCCAGAGTTCGAGCTGTTCCTTTTAACGTTTCAATAGATTCACCAAAATACCAGCGACTACCATATACGGCAAAATTTCCTTTTAATTCTATAAATAAATTTTCGGCGTTAAATTCTCCTTTATTAAAGTGCAAATGAAAATAGTTCGTCATAATATCTAGTACGTTTGATGTCTCAATAGAATCTAACGAAACTTGGCCAAAATCTCTATTATAGATAAGTTGTGTCGTCCTATCCTCAAAACTTCCAGTTTGAGAGTATTCTAACCTTACTAACTTGTCTGTTAATACAGAGATTCGATAAAACTCTCCCTTAAAAATTTTCAATTTGTTTCCCTCCTTTTATGGTAGCATAAAAACAGAACGCACCATTTTTGATGCGTTTTTCGTTATTCTGAATGCAATGTTCTATCTGTTATATCTATGACAAATAATAGTCAATTGAAAAAATGTAGTGGACAAAATATCTTTTAACAAACCAAGAGTTTATTAAAGAGTTATCCCTTTTCAACTTTTCTAAGATAGGATTGATAAATAATTTCAAACTCTTACTTGCTACCATACGATATTCAAGTTCACATGCTTTTTGCTCATCTCGTTCTTCCTGCTTATTTCTTAGAACTGAAGAACCCGGATAGGTATATAAATTATCTGGATCAATATAGTCATAAGAATCCTAACATTTAAGTTTCATTAAGCCATCCCCAGAGCAAGAGCTTCATCTCGTAATTTTTCAACATCACTAAGCGTAGGTCGCCATCCTTCAATCATATTTGTACTTAAAGCATACCAAACACTCTTAAAAACGTATCGGTTTTCAAAAGCTACTCCCATGATTGTCATCTTTTCTTTATCTATATCTAAGGATATATGCTACCTCCTTTAATTACATTATACCATGTTTCTCTGTAGCTTTTAAAAATTTTATAAACTTCAAATCCAAATATAAAACTCGTTCTTTTTCCTTTTTTAACTAATGATTCTGAGTAAAAACTTAACTTCAGGGGAAAATGAAGTAAGACTAGACAAAATTCAAAAACTGATTTCGTACAACTCAAAATACTGATTTTAGACTGAAGATAATACTAGAATGCCAATTAATGTTTTTACAATAAAGAGCTGACAACTTATATTGCTTTTGATTTCTTAAGAATATAAAAAGAAACAATAAGGTAAACTTTCGAGTGATTTGAAACGTTGATAGTATAGTATTGATTAACGTTTTGAGGCAACTGACTTCGTCAGGTTGCAGCCACATTTGTAAGCGACTAAAGTCGCAACAACTGTATCAATTGCACCAATTTAGCAAGAAAGTACAAAAAAGAACACCCCGAAAGGTGCTCTTTGTAAGTATAGTAATTCTTTCGAATTAACGTTTACTAAATTGTGATGCTTTACGAGCTTTCTTAAGACCTGGTTTCTTACGTTCAACTTTACGTGAATCACGTGTAAGAAGTCCTGCGCGTTTCAATGAATCGCGGAAGTCTGGGTCTACTTGAAGAAGGGCACGAGCGATACCGTGACGGATAGCTCCTGATTGACCAGCGTATCCACCACCTACAACGTTAACGAAAACGTCGTATGAACCTGCAGTTGAAGTAACTGCAAATGGTTGGTTGATGACAAGACGAAGGTCAGCGTGTGGGATGTACTCTTCAACATCTTTTTTGTTAACAGTGATTTTACCAGTTCCTGGAACAAGGCGAACGCGTGCAACAGCGTTTTTACGACGTCCAGTACCTGCATATTGTGCTTGTGACATACTTTATTGTTCCTTTCCTTAGATAAGTCCTGAAATGTCAAGAACTTCTGGTTGTTGTGCAGCGTGAGTGTGCTCAGCTCCAACAAATACTTTCAACTTCATACCTTGAGCGCGTCCAAGAGTATTGTGTGGAAGCATACCTTTAACTGATTTCTCGATCAAACGTACTGCATTTTTAGAACGAAGTTCACCTGCAGAGATTTGTTTCAATCCACCTGGGTGGTTTGAGTGAGTGTAGTAGATTTTATCAGTTGCTTTTTTACCAGTCAATTTAACTTTTTCAGCATTGATAACAATCACAAAGTCACCTGTATCAGTGTGTGGTGTAAATGTTGGTTTGTTTTTTCCGCGAAGTACGCTAGCAACTACTGCAGAAAGACGTCCAAGTGGTACATCAGTTGCGTCAACTACATACCATTTACGTTCAACTTGGCCTGGTTTAGCCATAAATGTTGTTTTGTTCATGATTTCTCCTATATATAGTTCGATTTTTGTTTACGGTGATGGGTGTTCCTTCCCATCGAAAAGTATTTGGAAGGTTCCGGGGCCTTTCAAATGGGGTAAACAATACCGCCTACTATAATACCAAATTTCACCCCTAAAAGTCAATAGATATGAAAAATATTTTTCTGAATTCCACTCTTTTTATCTCTAAAAACCTCGCTTTCGCGAGGCTCTTCTATTTATAAGATAAGGCACGTCTAAAGGTTTTCCAAATCCCTAAATCATCCGTTTGAAGGACTAGGCTGGCATACATGCGTCCGATAAATCCTGTTGCTACCACTGCAAAAATCACTGTAATAGCAAGCGAAATCCATGCTTCTAACCCATTTGCATAACCATTAATAGCTCTAAACGGCATGAAGAAAGTCGAAATAAAGGGAATATATGAACCAATCTTCAAGATGAGATTGTCACCAGCTGCACCTAGAGCTGTCACTCCAAAAAAACCACCTATAATCAAAATCATCAAAGGCGACAAGGCTTTTCCTGCATCCTCAGGACGAGAAACCATAGAACCTAGGAAGGCTGCTAAAACAACGTACATAAAGAGGCTAACCAAGACAAACAATAAGGTGTTGAGCGAGAAAGCCTCTCCTATATGGTTTAAAATACCAGATTGTGCCAAGATTGGTAGGTCTTTAAAGAGAAGAATGGCAGCAATTCCACCCACGACGTAAATGCCAATATGGGTCAAAATCACAAGAAGCAGAGCCAGCATGCGAGCGTAGAAATAATGACTAGCACGGATACTAGAGAAGACCACCTCCATAATTTTGGTTCCTTTCTCGCTAGCCACTTCCTGAGCAGTGACACTAGCATAGGTAATCAAAATCATATAAAGGAAGAAACCAAGCCCTGCGGCCGCAAAGGTTTGAATCATTTTTTTATTTTCCTTGGATTCATCAATTTTCTCCGTAAAGTTAACTGTTTGTCCCAAGCGTTTTTCCTGTTCTTGTGACAAATTGGCTGCCGAACGATTGAGTTGATCTTGAAGCTCATTTAACTTGCTCGTTACTCCTAGCTTAATAGCAATCTCAAGGGAAGTTTCACCGTGATAAACTGCCTTCAAGACACTATCCTCTTGGTCAATGGTCAGATAGCCTTTTAATTTTTCATCCTTGATAGCAGCTTGGGCACTGGCTTCATCCTGATAATCAAAATTGAGACCATTGGTAGATTTAAGACTGTCTGTCACAGCTGGAACAGTGCTGACTACTGCTATCTTGCCACTCTGAGCCATAGAAGATCCTTGGAGATAGCCAATTCCTACAGATAAGGCTAAAAAGAGGAACGGCGAAATCACCATAAAGAAGAAACTCCACGATTTGACATGTCGAAGATAGGTTTCCTTCATTACAACCCACATATTTCTCATACTTCCACCCCTGATTCTAGTTTAAAGATTTCATCGATTGTTGGCGCTTGTTGATCAAAGGTTGCGATATATTGCCCTTGAGTCAAGATTGGGAAGAGTTCTCTTCCAGCACTCTCATCATCTAGGATTAATTTCCAACTACCTTGTTTAGTCAAGCTCACCTGTTTGACATGAGGAAGGTTTTCCAATTCTTCCTTACTTCGTTCACTTGAAACAAAGAGACGCGTTTTCCCGTATTGATTGCGGACATCCTGAACTGGTCCATACAAGACCACACGACCATCTCGAATCATCAGAGTATCATCACAAAGTTCCTCAACATTGGTCATGACATGGTCAGAAAAGATAATGGTTGCCCCACGTTCTTTTTCTTGAAAAATAACTTGTTTGAGCAATTCTGTATTGACTGGGTCCAATCCACTAAAAGGCTCATCCAAGATAATCAAGTCTGGTTCATGAATCAGAGTAATAATGAGCTGAATCTTCTGCTGATTTCCTTTTGACAGACTCTTGATTTTATCAGTCAGCTTCCCTTTCACTTCCAACCTCTTCATCCATTGAGGGAGTTTTTCCTTGATCTCCTTGGCATCCATACCTTTTAGAGTCGCCAAGTAACGAACTTGTTCAAGGACTGTCAATTTAGGCATGAGGCTGCGTTCTTCAGGCAGATAGCCAATCCGAGCGTAGGTCTCTTGTCGAATATCCTGATTATCCAGACTAATTTCTCCTTGATATTCTAAAAACTTCAAAATACTGTGGAAAATCGTTGTCTTCCCAGCACCATTTTTCCCGACTAGTCCCAAAATACGACCTGGTCTTGCTTGAAAGTCAATACCAAACAAAACTTGCTTGGATCCAAAACTTTTCTCTAGACTTCTTACTTCTAGCATCTTTCACCTCCGAAATTTCTTGCACCCATTATACTCCTTTTTGATAGCCTTTACAATGGTTTATGTCTATTTTTATCATCCTCATTTTATAGGGTGCTTTGAGTTATGAGTACATTATACACTGCTAAACTCCAATTTATCTTCTCTGTTCCTCAACTGTCCATTTTTGACCCTGAATTGTTATTTGAAAAGCAAAAATCCACCCCAAAGGATGGATTGATGATTTAACGCACTTCTGCATTGACTTTTTCTTCGAGAGAAGCTTGAATTTTTTCCATATAGCGTGCGACTTCTTCGTCCGTTAAGCTATCTTCTGGATTTTGGAAAGTCAAGCTATAAGCCATTGACTTCATACCTAGTCCCAATTTCTCGCCTGAGAAGACGTCAAAGAGTTTGATATCTGTCAAACGTTTCACGCCGGCAGCTTGGATAGTGTCCACAACTTCTTGGTGGGTCACTTCTTCCTTGAGAAGGAGTGCAACGTCACGGCTGACTGCTGGGAATTTGGTGATTTCCACAAATGGAGCAGCTGGTTGAAGGGCAGCTTCGATGGCTGAAAGGTTGAGCTCAGCTACATACGTTTCTGGAATATCGTAAGCCTTAGCAGTGACTGGATGCACTTGGCCAAGGAAACCAAGAACTTGGTCACCGAGTGAAATCATAGCTGTACGACCTGGATGAAGGCTAGCAATTTCAGCTGTAGCTGTATAAGTTACTTGGAGTCCCAAGCGAGTAAATAATGCTTCTAGGATTCCCTTAGCATAGAAGAAATCAACTGGAACTGCTGCTGTTTGGAAATCTTTTTCAGCAACCAAGCCTGTCAAGGCAAAGGCAAAGCTGTTGATTTCATTTGGAAGTTCTTCTTTTGGATTACCTGTTTGTTCAAATACTTTTCCAATCTCGTAAAGGGCCAAGTTTTTGTTCTTACGAGCCACATTGTAAGCAACTGTATCAAGGATACCAGAAATCATATTTTGACGGAGGACAGAACGATCCACTGTCATTGGCCACATAAGTTCCGTAAGGTTGCTTGGTTGAGCCGTAAACTCAACTGCTTTTTCAGGAGTTGTTAGAGCATAGGTGATGATTTCTGTCAAACCTGCTCCTTCAGCAATCGTACGAACTTGACGGCGGAGTTTTTGTGTCGCAGTCAATTCACCAGCTGTCCCATCGTCTTTTGGAAGGCTGGTTGGCAAGCGGTCATATCCATAGATACGAGCGATTTCTTCAAAGAGGTCCGCTTCGATGGTGATATCCCAACGACGACGTGGTACGCTGACTGTAAAGCTGTCTGCATTTCCAGAAAGACCAAAGCCAAGACGACGGAAGACGTCTTCTACATCAGCATAAGAAAGATCAGTTCCGAGGACACGGTTAACATCAGCAAGAGTTGAAGAAACTTCCACATCAGAGGTATCAAGCTCACCCGCTAAAACGATACCTTTACGTACCGTCGCACCTGCAAGCTCTGCAATCATGCTAGCTGCCGCATCAAGGGCTTCATTGACTGTTGCCACATTGATGCCTTTTTCAAAGCGAGAAGATGACTCAGAACGAAGGTTAAGACGACCGCTGGTCTTACGGATAGATTTGCCATTGAAAACAGCCGCTTCAAGGACGACACAACTAGATTTCTCAGAGATTTCTGTTGCTTGACCGCCCATGACACCTGCAAGGGCTACTGGCTTGTCTGCGACAGTGATAACTAAGTCATTCACGTCCAAGTCACGTTCTTCACCATCCAAGGTCACCAATTTTTCACCAGCACGCGCTTCACGTACACGGATGTCAGTCCCTTCAAAGGTATCCAAGTCAAAGGCATGCATAGGCTGACCAAAGTAGAGAAGGATGTAGTTGGTCACATCTACTACGTTGTTAATAGGACGGATACCTTCATTCATAAGAAGGTTTTGCAACCATTGTGGACTTGGTGCGATAGTCACATTGTCCAAGATACGAGCTGCATAGTAAGGTGCCTTGTCTGTCTCAATGCCCACAGAAAGAGCATCTGCTGCAGCTTGATCAGTTTCTGAAAGAGTAAATTCTTTAAAGTTGACCGCCTTGTCATAGATGGCTGCTATTTCGTGAGCTACCCCACGCATAGAAAGAGCATCCGCACGGTTGGGTGTGATAGAAAGTTCGATGATTTCATCATCCAAGTCTAGATATGAGAAGACTTCCTCACCTGGAACGGCATTTTCTGGCAAGATTTGGATGCCATCTGCGAATTCCTTTGGCACAACTGAGTCAGAAATTCCCAATTCGCCAAGCGAACAGATCATCCCAAGTGACTCAAGACCGCGGATTTTCCCTTTTTTGATCTTGTAATTGTCAGCGATGCGAGCTCCTGGAAGAGCCACCATAACCTTGATACCAGCACGCACATTTGGGGCACCACAGACGATTTGACGGACTTTTTCTTCGCCAACGTTAACCTGACAAACATGAAGGTGAGTTTCTGGCACATCTTCACAAGACAAGACCTCACCGACGACAATTTTTGAGAGACCAGTAGCCGGTGATTCGACACCTTCTACCTCGATCCCTGTAGTTGACATTTTCTCAGCCAACTCTTGTGATGGCACATCAATGTCCACCAATTCTTTTAACCATTTATAAGATACAAGCATAATTCTGATTGTAAGGTCCCACCAAGTAAGACCTTTTCAATTCCTTTCTTTTTCTTCGAGTCAGTCCTCACCATTTCTCGTCAAGAGTAGCTAACTAGGACTGTGTTTCAGGTTTCAATCTTATTTAAACTGTTCTGAGAAGCGGACATCTCCTTGGTAGAATCCACGGATATCGTTGATTCCGTAACGGAGCATAGCTACACGCTCTTGTCCAAGACCAAAGGCAAATCCAGAGTAAACAGTCGCATCGATACCACTCATTTCGAGAACACGTGGGTGAACCATACCGGCCCCCATGATTTCAATCCAACCAGTTTTCTTACATACGTTACATCCTTCTCCACCACACTTGAAGCAAGAAACATCCACCTCAACAGATGGCTCTGTGAATGGGAAGTAAGATGGACGCAGACGGATCTGACGCTCTTCACCGAACATTTTTTGCACAATCAACTGAAGGGTTCCTTGAAGATCTGCCATAGAGATATTTTTCCCAACAACCAAACCTTCGATTTGGTGGAATTGGTGACTGTGGGTCGCATCGTCTGTGTCACGACGGAACACACGCCCTGGTGAGATCATTTTCAAAGGACCTTTAGAGAAATCATGGGCATCCATAGCACGCGCCTGAACTGGAGACGTGTGTGTACGGAGCAAGATTTCTTCAGTGATATAGAAAGTGTCCTGCATATCACGGGCTGGGTGGTCTTTTGGAAGGTTCATACGTTCAAAGTTATAGTAGTCTTGCTCCACCTCAAAACCATCCACGACTTGATACCCCATACCGATGAAGATATCTTCGATTTCTTCACTTGTTTGTGTCAAAACGTGACGATGACCAGTCGCAACTGGACGACCTGGAAGTGTCACATCGATGCTCTCGCTAGCAAGTTGAGCTGCAACTTTCTTTTCTTCCAAGAGCTTAGCTGTTTCTTCAAAAGCAGCTGTCAAGACATCACGAGCTTCATTGACGTGTTTCCCGATAATTGGACGCATCTCAGCGGATACATCCTTCATTCCTTTAAGAATCTCCGTAAGCGAACCCTTTTTCCCTAAGACAGAGACACGCAAATCTTGCATCTCTTTTTCATTTTCAGCAGAAATCTGCTTCAAGCTAGCCAGCGTTTCTTCGCGAAGCGCTTTTAATTGTTCTTCAATAGTTGACATAATTCCTCCATCAGTCGCTTATCAGATAAAAAGAAAACCACATGCCAAAAACTCCACTCGGAGCGTTGACACGCGGTACCATCCGTTTTCATCTGACAAGTCAGACCTTCATTTCTAAATCCATGCGCAAGTGAATTCACCCAGCTTTCATATAGAGAGCTTGCAGTCACGGCTCTCCTCCCTGATATACTTCCCTTGAGTTACTAGTCTTGCGGATTCCTATTCAATTACTACTTAGTTTATCAGATTTTTAGTTAAAAAACAAGTTAGATTAAACTAATTTCAGTATAAAAAGGAACAAGACACAATACACTACCTATTTGTAGGGCCTGTTTCATCTGCTTTCCTTTTCAACAAAATAGTTGCTGCTTGATTAAAACCATCACACCAGTTATACCATTTTGCTTCATACTCATCTTGAGCTAAGATATGATTTTTTAAATCCAGAACAGAGTAAATCATTCTTTCCTCACAAGCTTGCGCATAGAGATGATATAGTTCATCACCACCATCTCTATCCCACTCAGCAGAAATCGTATCCCGACCTGCCAATAAAGCCTGATAAGCCCTGTGATGTCCATCTGTAATCAACAAGCAATTTCCAAAGGCAAGAATACTGATTGGATCGACTTGGATTGTTTCTGCCGACTGGTAAAGCATCTGAATATCTTGCAACTTCTTTTCTGATAAGTATAGTTGAGTCGGATGAAGATCTGCTATATTGACTTTCATTTCTTTCTCCTCAAAGGAATTTGATACTCACTTCTGCTTGCCTTTAAATCGCCATTGGAATCGGAGCTTGTCATAGAAGGGAAACTCGATAAACAGGACTCCCAAGCCCACACAGAGACTGGCAAGGACATCTGATGGATAGTGAACTCCCAGATAGACCCTTGATACCAGCACACTGACTAGGTAGAGACCAAGGACGATTTGCACGATTTTTCTCCAGACTGGATTTTTAATCCGTTGACTGAGAATGACAATCAGAGAACCGACCAGCAAGGTTACAGCCAGAGAATGGCCGCTTGGGAAGGAAAATCCCTTCTCCTCAACCAAGTGTAAAATAGCTGGTCGTGGGCGCTGGTAGATATTTTTAAAGGTCACGATTAAAAGACCAGCCAAAGCCAAATTCCCTAGCATGAAGAAACTTTCTATCTTCCACCGCTTACGATAAAAGATAAAGGCTACGATGACAACCCAAGTGATAATCACTGGGATATCAATCAGGCGTGTGATGGCTCGGAAAAGAATAGTCAAGTAATCTGGCAAGTCTCCTCGAACGGCAGTCTGTATCGGTTGGTCAAAACCGACCAGCGTTTCAGGGTAAAATTTGACCATGTAGCCAAGAATAACGAAAAGTAAAAGGGCAAAACTGCCCTTCATTAAAAATGTTTGTTTATCTCTCATAATGTTTTAAGGTTGGTTTCAAGAGAACATACAACAACCAGAATGAAACGGAAAAGATTACACCCTCAATCAAGTTAAAAGGTAATACCATGGTCATTAGGTAGTTGGAAAGTCCCAAAATTTTTCCAATATCAAAGTTAGCAAACTTAGCGTACAGAGGAACAGCGTAAACATAGTTGAGAACCAACATAGCCACGGTTAAACCAATAGTCCCAGCTAGAGAGCCTAGTAGGAAACGAAGGGTTGTCCGTTCCTTTTTCCAAATCAAAGCAAATACGATGACAAAAACTCCCAAAGCTACGATATTCATTGGCAAACCAATGTAAGTATTCACTCCCTGGCTGTTAAGAAGCAATTTCAAGAGTGAGCGAAGCAAGAGAATTCCTAGAGCAGCAGGCAAATCCATGACCACCAAGCCCACAAGGACTGGCAAGATACTAAATTCGATCTTGAGGAAGGACGCCGCTGGCAAAAGCGGAAAGTCAAAGTACATCAGCACAAATGAGATGGCTGATAAAATCGCAATGGTCGAAAGTCGACGTGTGTTTGTCATAACAGGTTCCTCCAATTTTCTATAAAATCAGAAGAAGTTAGAAAGGATTCCTCTATCTATTCTCACTTTTTATATCCCAAAAGTTCCCTCTCACTCTATTAAGGAAATTTAAGCAAGCGGTTACAGTTTAGCTATAAATCTATCAGAACAGACAAAGCTATTCTTTCGTCTTCTCCCATCCAGACTATACTGTCGGTTGTGGAATCGCACCACATCAGCTTACGCTCGCGGACTTCTTTAAAGAGAAGGAAATAGAGATTTTTCTTTTAGACTAGGCGACAAGCTGTAGGCATAACTTCTGGTTAGGCAAAGCTTGTCAACAAAGTATAAAAGGAAAAGATCATTTCCTAGTTAAAGTCACCGCCGGTCGGGAATCACACCCTGCCCTGAAGACTCTTTTATCATAACAAAAAACGCTTGCAAGCGCAAGCATTTTGTTCATTTTCATTTTCATTTTCATTTTTTATTTCAATTTATCTGCTTCATAGGTATGGACGAGCTCAAGACCTGCAAAGTTCTGCTGGCGGAGAGCTTCATAGACAATCATGCAGACAGTATTCGACACATTGAGACTGCGGACGTGTTCATCATTCATGGGAATACGGAGAGCTTTCTCAGGATGTTCTCGCATAAAGTCCTCTGGCAAGCCCTTGTCTTCACGTCCAAAGAGAAAATAATGGTCCTCGTCAGTCGATAAATCCACCTCAGAATACACTTTCTCAGCAAATTTTGAAATTAGATAGAGTTTTCCCTTCATCTGAGACATGAAATCTTCTAAACTGTCGTAAAAATAAATCTCTAGCTTATCCCAATAATCCAATCCAGCACGCTTCATCTTACGGTCATCGATAGGAAAGCCCATAGGCTTGATGATGTGGAGGGGAGAATTGGTCGCAGCGCAAGTACGCGCGATATTGCCTGTATTTTGTGGAATTTGAGGTTCAAATAATACAATGTGATTTGTCATGACTTGCTTCCTTTCACCATTGCAAAAAAATAGCCACACTGCCCGGAGTCAAGCTCAGCAAACAGCGTGGTTAAGGCATCGTTAACTTACCTCACAACAGGTTTGAAGTAAATCAGCGAAACTACTTTCTTAGTATAACACTTTCAGAATCATTGTCAATAGAAACGACTTGATTTTTTCAATTTTTTCAAGCTATTTCCAAGGGTTGTAAAATCGTCCCTGATTCTGCAAGATAAGTAATAAACTAGCTACTAAAAACACAGCTGCCAAGAGCAAGGTAAGATAATCTCCTTTTTTCAAGGCCTGGTAACTATACCAAGTCCGCTTTTTCTCTTTTCCAAAACGGCGAAGCTCCATGGCGGTCGCGATGGTATCAATGCGTTCTAGCGAGCTAAAAATCAAAGGCGTGATAATGCGCAGATTGCCTTTGATTCGTTGCATAAGAGAAGCTTTCTTGGATAATTCCATCCCACGCGCCTCCTGAGACATCTTGATCGTAAAGAATTCTTCCTGCAAATCTGGAATATAACGCAAGGTCAGGCTGACAGAATAGGCAATCTTGTAGGGCACACCAATTTGATTTAAACTGGAAGCAAACTGACTAGGATGGGTTGTCATCAAAAAGATAATAGCCAGAGGAATAGTGCAAAGGTACTTAATGGCCAGATTTAGCAGATAAAAGAGTTCTTGGCTGGTCAGAGTGTAGGCACCGATTCCCTGCCAAATCACACTCCTCTCTCCGTAAAGTCCAACCCCATACTCGGGAGAAAAGAGATAGACCATCAAGACGTTTAAAACGGCAAATACCGTCGCAAAAACGGCCACAAAGGAAACATCTTTAAAACGGATTTCTGACAAATAGAGGAGAAAGACCGAAAAGATGGCAATCAGAACAAGCAGTCTGGTATCATAGCTAATCATGGCAGCCAATGACACGAGAATGAAAAAGAGGAGTTTCCCAGCTCCTGACAAGCGATGAATCACAGTATCTCTATGCTGGTAACCGATTAATTTTGCTTGCATCCTTCTCTCCTTTCTTTGTAAAATGCCGTTAAAGCAAGTGGATCCACGTCTAGTTTCTTGGCCAAGTTAAAGATTGAAGTTTCTTTTAGATTAGCTTTTACTAACAGCCCAGGATTGCTCAACAGACTAGCTGGATCGGTATCTGCAATCAGTTCCCCATCCACCATGACAAGGACTCGGTCTGAATAATCCAGCATCAATTGCATATCATGGGTAATCATGACAATGGTATGCCCTTTTTGATGCAGTTCTTCAAGAAATTCCATAATCTCAGTATAGTTCTTCTGGTCTTGACCTGCTGTCGGTTCATCTAAGAGGATAATTTCAGCCCCTAAGACCAAAATCGATGCAATAGTCACACGTTTTTTCTGACCAAATGACAGGGCAGAAATCGGCCAATTACGGAATTCATAGAGACCACAGATTTTCAAAGTTTCATAGACTCTCGTTTCAATTTCCTGCTCTTCCACACCTCGCAAACGAAGTCCCAGAGCCACCTCATCAAAAATCATATTGGTTGAAATCATTTGATTAGGATTTTGCAGCACATAGCCTACTCGTTCCGCCCGCTCTGCAACAGAATCTCCCTTGATATCCTGGCCTTCCCAAAGATAAGAACCTTCTGTCTGGATAAAGCTACTTATGGCCTTGGCTAGAGTTGACTTCCCAGCCCCATTTTTCCCGACAATAGCAATCTTTTCACCCTTTTTAATATCTAAATAAATGGATTTTAAAATCGGTCTATCATCATAAGAAAAAGACAGATCCTCTAATTTAAAGAGTGACTGCAAATCTGGCGTCTCTTTTGCCAGTTCATTCTGCAACTGAACCTGGCCTTTTGAGATAGACAAGTTGTCCAAATTTGCTAATTGTTCTTCCTTCTTTAAATCCACACCCAATTGACGGAGAGTGGTTAGATAAAGGGGTTCTCGAATTCCATTTTGGGTCAATAGATCAGTCGCCAGTAGCTGGTCAGGGCTCCCATTAAAGAGGATACGACCATCGTTTATCAAGACAATCCGATCCACAGGACGATGCAGAACGTCCTCCAAACGGTGCTCGATAATAAGTGTCGTCGTCCCCTCCTCCTTATGAATCTGATCAATCAATTCGATAATATCCTGACCTGACTTGGGATCCAGATTGGCGAGTGGCTCATCAAACAAAAGAATCGGACTCTCATCAATCAAGACACCAGCCAGACTGACTCGCTGCTTTTGTCCACCTGACAAATCCTGAGGACGCTGAGACAGTAAAGAAAGAAGGTCCAGCTTTTCAGACCATTTATGAACACGGCTTTTCATCTCTTCTAAACTTGTTACATCATTTTCTAGAGCAAAAGCCAAATCCTCTGCCACGGATAAACCGATAAACTGCCCATCTGTATCCTGCAAAACCGTGCTAACCAGATGAGATTTATCATAGATACTCATATCAAAGGCTGCTTGCCCCTTAATCAAAAATTCTCCAGACGTCTGACCCTTGTAAATATTGGGAATAATCCCATTCAAACACTGACCCAAGGTAGACTTACCTGACCCAGATGGCCCAACAATTAAGACTTTCTCTCCCTTGTAAATGGTTAAGTCCACTCCTTGCAAGGTCGGTTCTTGTTGCGTTTCATACTGGAAAGAGAAACCCTTCCACTCAATTATAGCTTCTTTCATCTTACTCTCTTCATTCGCTTCTTCTACTCAATGAAAATCAAAGAGCAAACCAAGAAGCTAGCTGTAGGTTGCTCAAAACACTGTTTTGAGGTTGCAGATAGAGCTGACGCGGTTTGAATTAGATTTTCGCAGAGTATTAGACTTCTATTTTATCATAAATCAAGCCCTTCTTGCAGTCTCTTCTCGTAAAATCTTAGCGTCAAAAAGAGTCCTATCATAGCTTGCTTGCCTGACTAGTCTATAAACATCGAAAAAGACTGGTTGCCCAGCCTTTGCCTTTATGTTAATCCTTTTTCAAACTTCCTGAACGAGTCTGCGTACGTGAATAAGCTAGCAAGAGAAGAGTACCTGCGATAGCTACAGTTACAGCATTAGCAATTCCCGCAACAATCCCTTGGGCAAATACTTTTTCTGCAGCTTCTTGATAAATCACAACATCTCCAAGTGGTGCCAAGACACCCCAAACAAGAGCATTTGCAACAATCTGAATGAGGTTAAAGAAGACAATATCCTTCAACTCAAAAACACCCTGTGTTACTCGAATGTATTTTCTAAAGAGTCCGACGACTAGACCAAATAGACCACTAGCAATAATCCAAGTCCACCAAAGACCGTAGCCAGCAAGAGAGTCCTTCACTGCATGACCAATTAAACCAACAAGTAATCCCACTAGAGGGCCAAAAATGATAGACAAGAGGCTCTGTACCGCATACTGAAGCTGGATGCTTGTATTTGGAACAGGTGTCGGAATGCTGATCATCCCGATGACAACGAAGAGCGCAGCTCCAACACCGATAGCAACAACTTGTTTAATTGATTGATTTTTCATCTATATTCTCCTATTTTATGATTCTATTTTCTTTATTTCAATGGTCCAAGATGAACCAACACCTACATTATAGGCCTTGGCAAAGGAACCTTGGTTGATAGCCAAACCTAAACGATAGAGAGAGTTGATGTAAAGGATGGGTTGCCCAATTCTCACATCTGCAAATGATTTGCCATAAACAACCTGATTTTGATAAACCAGCATATCTGCGTGATAGATAGTCACTTCAAAACGGTCACCAAAGTCTGGTTCCAGTTTGTAAAATTCTTCTCGTGTGACAGAGGTCCAAAGCGAACCAAAACGCACATCTAGAATATCAATAGCTCCCTTTACCAGATGATCTTCAATGATTGTCTCTACGACTGGAAGTTCCACAATCTGATCTACACTGAGCTCTGGCCCCACTTCCTCAAAACTAATGTGACCACTAGCCAGTTTAGCACCAGTATAAGCATAAACATCACGACCGTGGAAAGTATAAGAATGCTCTGTGTTTTGACGTCTATTGGCCACTTCAGAAATTTCACGAATGGCTACAATACCAACGTGTTTCTTGATAAAAGAAAGAGTCCCATTATCTGGCGTGACAATGTATTGATTTTTTGCAGTCTTGGCAACCACACTCTTACGTTTCGAGCCGACACCTGGATCGACCACCGATACAAATGTCGTTCCCTCAGGCCAGTAATCCACAGTCTGAAAGAGACGGTAACTTCCCTCAAAAATATTATAAGGCGTAATATCGTGCGTCAAGTGATGAATTTTTAAGGTTGGAGATTCTTCTAAAGCCACTCCAATCATAGCCGATACCGCACCATCAACCAGACCAAAGTCTGATTGTAATACCAGTAAATTATTATTCATTTTATCTCCTTATATATCCTTTATCATACCATATTTCAGAGAAAGTCGCTAATAGCTATTTCAATTGGTTAGGGTATAGTTTTACCTTATAGCAAATTTCCTACTAAAAACTCTGGTGATTAGCTAGTAGGTGCATTTTTTCTTGAAAAAAGGTATGATAGTTACATCATGAAAAAGTAGGTTTTATTATGAAAATTATCCTTGTCGGAGGGGGAAAAGTTGGTTCTGCCCTCTGTCGCTCCTTGGTTGCAGAAAAGCATGATGTTTTGCTGATTGAGCAAGATGAAGCTGTCCTCAATCATATTGTCAATCGCTTTGATATCATGGGTATCCTTGGCAACGGAGCTGATTTCACCATTCTTGAACAAGCAAGTGTCCAGGATTGTGATATCTTTATCGCCCTGACTGAATACGATGAAGTGAACATGATTGCAGCCGTTCTAGCCAAAAAAATGGGAGCTAAAGAGACCATCGTTCGGGTGCGGAACCCTGAATATTCTAACTCTTATTTCAAGGAAAAGAATATTCTCGGTTTTTCTCTTATCGTTAACCCTGAGCTCTTGGCTGCCCGCGCTATCGCGAATATCATTGACTTCCCCAACGCCCTCTCTGTCGAACGTTTCTTTGGTGGACGCGTTAGCCTCATGGAATTCACTGTTAAATCCTCCAGCGGTCTTTGCCAAATGCCCATTTCTGATTTTCGGAAAAAATTTGGCAATGTCATTGTCTGCGCGATAGAAAGAGATCATCAAATTATCATCCCAAGTGGTGACATGACCATACAGGATAAAGATAGAATCTTTGTCACTGGTAACCGTGTTGATATGATGCTCTTCCATAATTATTTTAAATCACGTGCCGTGAAGAGCCTTCTTATTGTTGGAGCAGGTAGAATTGCCTATTATCTACTAGGTATTCTCAAAGACAGTCGTATCGATACCAAGGTTATTGAAATCAATCCTGAGATCGCCAGCTTCTTTAGCGAGAAATTCCCAAATCTTTACATCGTTCAAGGAGATGGGACCGCAAAAGATATCCTGCTGGAAGAAAGTGCTCAAAACTATGATGCCGTTGCGACTCTAACAGGAGTCGATGAGGAAAATCTGATTACTTCTATGTTCCTTGACAGCGTAGGTGTGCAGAAAAATATTACCAAGGTCAATCGTACCAGTCTCCTAGAGATTATCAATGCGCCTGATTTTTCAAGTATCATCACACCTAAAAGCATTGCTGTAGATACGATTATGCACTTCATTCGTGGTCGCGTTAATGCCCAATATTCAGACCTTCAAGCCATGCACCATCTAGCTAATGGCCAAATTGAAACCCTGCAATTCCATATCAAGGAAGCTAATAAGATGACTGCCAAACCACTTTCTCAACTGAAATTGAAAAAAGGGGTTCTGATTGCAGCCATCATTCGAAAGGGCAAGACTATTTTCCCTACAGGGGAGGATATGCTTGAAGTCGGAGACAAGCTCCTAGTAACAACCTTGTTGCCAAACATCACCAAGATTTATGACTTGATCGCGAGGTAAGAAATGAATAAGAGTATGATTCGTTACCTCCTTTCAAAGTTACTTTTGATTGAAGCTGTTCTCCTCTTGGTTCCTGTAGCTGTAGCTGTCTATTACCACGAATCGAGCCAAGTCTTTACAGCCCTCTTTACAACGATTGGGCTTCTCGTATTACTAGGTGGTTCAGGAATTTTACAAAAGCCAAAAAATCAACGGATTTATGCCAAGGAGGGAATCTTGATTGTTGCCCTCTGTTGGATACTTTGGTCTTTCTTTGGCGGTCTCCCCTTTGTCTTTGCTGGGCAAATTCCCAGCGTTATCGATGCCTTTTTTGAAATCAGTTCTGGCTTTACAACTACTGGAGCAACTATTCTGAACGACGTTTCGGTTCTCAGTCGTTCCCTCCTCTTCTGGCGAAGCTTTACCCACTTGATTGGAGGAATGGGAGTGCTTGTTTTTGCACTTGCTATTATGGATAACGCCAAAAATAGCCACCTAGAGGTGATGAAGGCTGAGGTTCCTGGCCCTGTTTTCGGTAAAGTAGTATCCAAGCTAAAAAATACTGCCCAGATTCTCTATCTCCTTTATCTAGCTCTCTTTTCCCTCTTTGTCATCATCTATTACCTAGCCGGAATGCCCCTATTTGATAGTTTTGTCATTGCCATGGGAACAGCGGGTACAGGAGGATTTACCGTCTATAACGACGGAATTGCCCACTATGGTAGCTCACTGATTACCTATCTGGTTAGTATCGGAGTTCTGGTTTTTGGGGTAAATTTCAACCTCTACTACTACCTCATGATCCGTCGCGTCAAGGCCTTCTTTGGAGATGAAGAACTTCGGGCTTACTTATTCATCGTAATGATTTCTACAGGCTTGATCAGCCTTAATACCCTCTATCTCTACCCGGGATTTTCAAAGAGTTTTGAAATGGCCTTCTTCCAGGTTTCCAACATCATTACAACAACTGGTTTTGGATATGGAGATATTACTAACTGGCCTCTCTTCTCCCAGTTTATCCTCCTCTTTCTCATGGGAATCGGTGGCTCCGCTGGATCAACCGCAGGTGGACTCAAGGTTATTCGAGGCCTCATCCTTTCAAAAATTGCCAAAAATCAGATTTTGTCAATCTTATCGCCCCACCGTGTTTTGACCCTCCATGTTAATAAAACGGTGATTGACAAGGATACCCAGCATAAAATTCTCAAGTACTTTGTCATCTATTCTATGATTTTGCTAGCACTTATCTTTATTGTCAGCCTAGATAGCAATGATTTCCTAGTCGTTACCAGCGCTGTCTTTAGCTGTTTCAATAATATCGGACCTATCCTAGGAACCACTTCTAGTTTCGCAATCTTTAGTCCTATTTCAAAAATCCTCCTCTCCTTTGCAATGATTGCAGGTCGTTTGGAGATTTACCCAATCCTACTTCTCTTTATGAAGAGAACTTGGTCTAAAAGATAAAATACAACCACACCTTGTATCTAACAAAGTGTGGTGTTTTTCTTTATCCCAAAACCAATTCATCACTGACCAGACTTTGGCCACTATTTTTCTGGAAAAGATGCATAAGATCTTCAACCGTCAGATGCTTTTTCTCCTCTCCCTTGACATCCACCACTATCTTACCCTGATAGAGCATAATGATACGATTGCCGTACTCAATCGCATGGTTCATATCGTGGGTAATCATCAAAGTCGTCAACTGATGGTGTTCCACAATCTTTTGCGTCAAGTCCATCACCATTTGACTCGTTTTCGGATCAAGCGCCGCAGTGTGTTCATCCAAAAGCAAAAGTTTAGGTTTCACCAGAGCTGCCATGACTAGGGTCAAGGCCTGTCTTTGTCCTCCTGAAAGGTATTGGGTATCCACTTTCAAGCGATTTTCAAGGCCAATATTCAACTCTTTCAAGGCCTCTTGGAACTGGATTCTCTCCTTCTCCTTCACGCCCCAACCAAGCCCTCTCTTCTGCCCACGTCTCAAGGCAATAGCCATATTCTCCTCAATCGTCAAACGAGAAGCTGTTCCCATCTTAGGATCTTGAAAAACACGGGCAATATCCTTGGCTCTCTTTCTTACACTAAGATTTTTAATGGATTTGCCTGCCAATAAAAGGTCCCCTTCATCCACCGATAGATTGCCAGCCAAGATATTCATCAAAGTGGATTTCCCTGCTCCATTTCCACCAATCACAGAGATAAAATCTCCCTCTTCAACCTCTAAGTCTAATCCTTTGAGGACATGGTTCTCATTGACCGTCCCTGCTTCAAAGGTTTTGTGAATATTTTCAAGTGTTAACAAACTTGCCATAACTTTCTCCTCCTATTCATTTCTCAGTTTCAAACCACGAATCTTTAATCTCTTTTGCAGTTCTGGTGCAAATAACACTAAGGCTAGCAAGATTGCATTAAAGAGACGTACCAGGTTTTGATCTAGATTTGGAATTTCATAGATATTTAAAATAATCAAACGGTAAACAATGGCACCGATTCCGATAGATAACAAGCGACCTCCAATGGTCAAGTCGTGTATCAAAACTTCTGCAATAATAACTGCACTCAAACCAACAACGATGGTTCCTGTCCCAGAGGTTACGTCTGAAAATCCATCATTTTGAGCGAACAAGGAACCACACAGGGCAATCAAACCATTTGAAATCATGTAACCAACAATCTTCATGGTGTCTACATTGACCCCATTAGCCTCACTCATCGGAATATTGTCCCCAGTCGAACGCAAGACCAATCCAATCTCCGTTTTCATCAAAAGAGTCAAGACCAAACAAACAAGTAGGAGACAGGCCAAACTGAATGAGAAAACAGCTTCTTCATTTGTCAGCCCCAAGCTCGCCAATTGTTTAAAGACAGTTGAAGAATCTCCCAAGGAAAGGTTGGGCACACTGCCCATGATTTTAATATTGATTGAATAAAGCCCTGTCAAGGTCACAATCCCTGTCAAGAGAGCTGGGATTTTCATCTTGGTGTGGAGCATTCCTGATACAAGACCAGCTACCATACCTGCCAGCAAAGCAAGTAAGGTCGCAATCCAAGGATTTGTCCCTGCCTGTATCTGCGATACAACGACAGCTGCCCCCAAAGGAAAGGCTCCTTCAGCAGTCATATCCGCAATATCCAAAATACGGAAAGTCAAGTAAACTCCAATGGCCATAATCGACCACAACAAACCTTCTGATAAACTAGATAATACAAAACTCATCTTAAACCTCCCTATTCCTTGCTTTCCAACTTACTAATATCAATTCCTAGTGCATCTGCCATTTCTTGATTGGTATGCAATTCCAGTTTTTCAGGCAACTCAACTGCTATATTTTCTGGTTTCTCACCTTTTAAGACACGAATCAACATGCGGGCTGTCTGCCGTCCCAATTCTTCATAATTGGTACCGTAGTTATACAAACCACCAACCGCAATCATTTCCGTTGAGCCACCGAATACTGGAACCTTGTGTTTAATAGAAACCTGCTTAACTGTTTCCATGGTTGACGAAATGATATTGTCCGTTGGTACAAAAACCATATCCACTTCTGCCATCAAACTCTCTGCTGCCGCTTTGACATTGTTACTGTCCAAGATTGTTTTTTCAACAACGGTAAAGCCTTTTTCTTCCAGAAGTCGCTTAGCTTCATCCTTTTGGACAACTGAGTTTGGCTCGCTCTGAGTATAGAGGATTCCAATTGTTTTAGCTTTTGGCAACACTTTCTTTATCAAATTGATTTGGGTTGAGATAGCATCTGATGACTGATCACTTGTTCCAGTTACATTGCCCCCAGGATGCTCTCTTGACTCTACCAACTTGGCACTGACAGGGTCTGTTACAGCTGAAAAGATAACCGGTGTCGTTTGTGTTGTATTAGCCAAGCTCTGAGCAGAAGGCGTTGCGATAGCTAGAACGACATCACTAGATTCTGCTAGTTGCTGGGAAATCGTTTTTAGGTTTCGTTGTTCTCCCTGTGCATTTTGCAAATCAATCTCGATATTTTTCCCTTCAGCATAGCCTTGCTTGGCAAGCTCATCCACAAACCCTTCTCTAGTAGCGTCTAAGGACTGGTGGGTAATAAATTGCGAAATACCGATACGAAACACATCTTTTTTCTTATCTGCCTTCAACTGATGCAAACTAATCAGAGAGGTCAAGAGAATCCCCACTACCAAGAGAGGGGCTAGTAATTTTCGAACAACTTTCATAATGAAACTCCTTCTCAGAAAAGATAAAACAAAAAACCGCCTAGATACTATCTAAACGGATGCTTGAAATAAGCTAACAAGTTACAACTTAGCTAGTCCATTTAGATATTCATCTATATGGACCACAATCAAAAATCTTAGCCACATAGATACAAACAAATTGCTTGAACTGTTTGCATCCATGGTGACATGTCTACAAACACTATCTAAAGTAGCTAAAGTAAAAGTTTTGATTCATCGTTACAGCTTGTCTCTTATTCATTTCTTTTTCTGCTTTCTTTTTTGATGTTTCCTATCTTACCACCTTTTTCATCAGCTGTCAAGAATATTTCAGAATTTTTTAAAATTTTTCGAAAATTCTTTCAGGATACTTTCAAAGATTTTTTCAAATCAGTCCAACAAAAAAAGGTTTATAATTCCCATATCAATTTTTATGGAAATTATAAAACCATTATTAGTTTAACCCTTGTTGGTAACGCGCCAATTCGGCTTGGTTAGCCCAAACATAGTGACCTGGACGGATTTCTACCATAGATGGCTTATCAGTCTCATAGTCGTGTTGACTTGGGTCGTAAACTTTCAAGACCTTCTTACGTTCCAAGATTGGATCTGGGATTGGTACCGCTGAAAGCAAGGCTTGAGTATATGGGTGAATTGGATTGTTAAACAATTCTTCTGTTTCTGCAACCTCTACAATAACACCCTTGTAAATAACTGCGATACGATCTGAAATAAAGCGAACGACAGACAAGTCATGGGCGATGAAGAGATAGGTCAAACCAAGTTCTTTTTGGAATTTTTTGAGCAAGTTCAAGACTTGAGCACGCACAGAAACGTCCAAGGCTGAAATGGGCTCATCCGCAATAACAAAGTCTGGTTGCATGACCAAGGCACGGGCAATACCGATACGTTGACGTTGACCACCTGAGAATTCATGAGGGTAACGAGTCAAGTGCTCAGCAAGAAGCCCCACTTCACGGATAATATTTTTAACTTTCTCTTTACGTTCTTCTTCATCCTTGAACAGATGATGATTGTAAAGACCTTCAGAAATAATATAATCAACAGTCGCACGTTCATTCAAACTTGCGGCAGGATCTTGAAAAATCATCTGGATACGACGAATCAATTCTGCAGCTTGTTCACGCGATTTCTTACCATTAATCTTTTGACCATCAAAAATGATATCCCCATTACTTGTATCATTAAGACCGATGATGGCACGACCAATAGTTGTTTTCCCACTACCTGACTCACCTACAAGCGAGAAAGTTTCTCCCTTGTTGATAAAGAAGTTAGCATTTTTAACTGCGACAAACTTCTTACTTCCTTCACCGAAGGAAATTTCTAAATCTTTGATTTCTACTAATTTTTCAGACATTTCCTTCCTCCTAGTCAGCCAGATGGGCAAATCCCATTTTTTCACGAATCTTATCATGGAGATTTGCAATCACAGCTGGTTTTTCTACTTTTGGAGCATCCTCATGAAGTAGCCAAGTTTTAGCCCAATGTGTCTCTGATACTGAGAATTGAGGAGCTTTTTGTTCGAAGTCAATCTGCATTGCATAGTCAGAACGCAAGGCAAAGGCATCCCCTTTCAGGTCAGTATAAAGTGACGGAGGTGTTCCTGGGATTGAGTAAAGATCCCCTTTATCATCAGCAAGCTGAGGCAAGCTAGACAAGAGACTCCATGTATATGGATGGCGAGGGTCATAGAAGACTTCCTCAACAGTTCCATACTCAACGATTTCTCCTGCATACATAACCGCTACCTTATCTGCAATACTTGCCACCACACCAAGGTCGTGGGTGATAAAGATTGTTGTGAAATGGTACTCGTTTTGTAAAGATTTCAACAAATCAATAATCTGAGCTTGGATGGTCACATCCAAGGCAGTCGTTGGCTCATCACAAATCAAGACATCAGGTCGGCAGGCAAGAGCAATCGCAATAACGATACGTTGACGCATTCCTCCAGAATATTGGAATGGGTATTCATCAAAACGTCTATCTGCATCTGGAATCCCAACCTTATTCATGTAGTCAATGGCCAATTCTTTCGCTTCTTTAGCTGTTTTTCCTTGGTGTTTTACAATAACTTCTGTAATCTGACTACCAATTGTTTTAATTGGGTCCAAACTAGTCATTGGATCTTGGAAGATAGTCGCAATCTTAGCGCCACGAATTTGTTCCCAATCCTTGTGAGAAGATAAAGCTGTCAAATCTTGACCACGGTAGTCAATGCTACCTTGGGCAATGCGACCATTTTCTTCAAGCATACCTGTGAAAGTCTTTGTCAAAACAGATTTTCCTGATCCTGACTCACCTACCAAGGCTAATACTTCTCCTTCAACTAGTTCAAGGGAAACGCCGCGAATGGCTGTCAATACTTTGTCACGAACGTCAAATTCCACGACAATATCGCGAGCAGTCAAAATTACATTTTTTTCTTTTGTCATTTCTACTCCTATCTATGTGTACGTGGATCACTAGCATCCGCTAAGTTTTGACCAACTACGAAAAGGGACAAGGATACCAAGACAAGAGTTGTCAATGGAATCCAGAACAAGTAAGCATTTGTTGTTACGTTCTGTGAATAATCTGAAATCAAACGACCCAAACTTGGCACTGTAATTGGTAATCCAAGACCGAAGAATGACAAGAAGGCTTCGTATGAGATAAAGCTTGGAAGCATTTGAGTCATGGTTGTCACAATAACAGATACCAATTGAGGCATGATATTTTTGGCAACAATCTTCAAGGTTGGTGTTCCCAAGGTACGTGACGCCAAGTTGTATTCCAAGTCACGATAACGCAAGATTTGCACACGAATCATGAAGGCAATCCCAATCCATGTTGTTACACTCATGGCAAAAATCAGATTCCAGAATCCAGCTCCGATTGAGTAAGTCAAGACAATGACAATCAAAAGAGATGGGATGTTTGAGATGACGTTGTAAACTTCCATCATCACGCGGTCAACTGATTTTGAAATTCCCCAAATACCACCGACAAAAACACCGATAACCAAGTTAATCACTGTCGCAATCACAGAAATGAGGATAGAGTTACGAGCTCCGAACCAAACACCGTCAAAGAGAGATTTACCGTTACTGTCTGTACCGAACCAATGCTCAGCATTTGGCTTGATATAACGAGCACTAAAGTCGTTTACCTTGCTGACATCATTGAAATCAAACTTAGAAAACATTGGGTAGATGAAACTCATCAAAATGATAGCTACCAAGATTCCCAACATGACTACAGTTGATTTTTTCTTCATAAATTGTCTAAACACTGAACCCCAGTATGAATAAGCTGGCGCATCAATGGCTTCAGAGGCAAAATCGTCACGTTTTACGAACTGAAATTTTTCTTTATCAATTGTAGACATTATTTGCCTCCTTTCTCAGTCAATTTAATACGTGGGTCAATAATAGTCATCCAAATATCTCCCAAAAGAAGTGAGAAGATAGAAATACATGTAAAGATGAAGACAAGACCAACGACCATAGAGTTATTAGATGCTTTTACAGAGTCAATCAACATTTTACCCATACCTGGGAAGGCGAAGACTGTTTCAGTAAGGGTTGCACCACCGATAACCCCGATAACAGCACCAGGAATTCCTGAAACCAGCGGAACCATGGCATTTTTAAAGATGTGTTTGTTTGAAATTTCTTTTTCAGACAAACCTTTTGCACGAGCAAAACGAACAAAGTCCTGTGATTGCAAATCAATCATGTAACGACGAATCCAAATAGCTGTACCAGGAGCACCCAATAAACCAAGGATAACTGCTGGTAAAACGTAAGAACGCCAATCTCCCGCACCCAAAATAGGGAATGAATCTGGAAGACCAATTGATGATCCAATCAAACGAACAATGTAAACCAAGGCAATGGTTGGAAGGGCCATCAAGAAGGTCAAAAACCCTGTTGAGAAGCTATCAATCCAAGTATTCTTGAAGCGAGCCATAGCTGAACCAAGTGGCACGGCAATCGCATAAGAAATCACCAAACCAATCAATCCAACGACTGCAGAGCTAGCAATCATAGAAGGATATTGGTAGTTGCTTTCAGTTGCAGTATATGGGTCATCTTTCCCATAGTTAGCTACTTCACGAGAATCAGCCTGACTAGGCGATTTGTAGGTTCTTGAGTAGATATTAACTGAAGATGTTTTCTTACCAGTTGGGAATTGCACTTCTGATGTCTTAGTTTGACCTTGTCCTTGTGTGATAACTTGAAGCACAGGAGTATTAGCATAAGTTGGATATGAATCACCCAAATTCAAGTTCACAAAGTTTTGGTGAACAAATGGGAACTGACTATTGAAGTACAAGAGGTACTTGTGTTTAGTCCCTGAACCTACCAGAGACCAGCCGATAGCGGGATCATTTTCAAAACGCAAATAACGCTCCAAATTTGGATTTTCTGGGTCCTGAATCTTGTTTGTGTGGTCGATATCAAGCAAGTTTGCATAGAATTTAAACACACGTTCAAAAATTGGAATTTCACGTGTAGCGTAGAATTGGCCACTTTCAGTAAATTCTCCCAGGGTCCAACCATGACCGATTTGTTTGATGTATTTTTCATAGATAGCCTTGTTGGTATCATTGGCTTCAACTGTTACAGAAGCATCCATCTGGCTAGCTTTTTCTTGCAACTCTTTGGTATCGTAGTACTCGATATAGCCCATACGCTCATAAACGGTATTCTCATAGTTATCACGTTTATCAGCAGTTGTAGCAATCTTGTTATAGTTGGTATCCTGTTTGAAAATCAATTTTCGAGGAACCATTGTATAGATAATCGTGTAAGTCAAGGTTGTTACTAAGAAGATAGAAACCAAGGACCGCAAAACACGCATAAAAATATATTTTTTCATATCATTTCCTTTAAAAATCCCAAAAGAACCTTCTCCTCATGGAGAGAAAGTTCTATTGAAAATTATTTACTTCACATGACTTGCCAATTCTTTTTGAGCTTTTTCGTTTGACTCAGTCTTTTCTTTCAACCATTTTTCACGAGCTTTTTCATACTCTTCTTTGGTGATTGCTTTTTCACCAACTTCAGTGTACTTCAAGTATCCTGAATTTTCACCTTTAAGGCCGGCTACAGAATATGAAGAGCTAAATGGTAGAACTTTTGAAACATATGAAACGGCTGTTTCTTTAGGAGAAGCCATTACTGGAATTGTCAAAGCATTGTCAGTCAACCAAGCTTGTGCCACCGCGTATTTTTCATAACGTTTTTGAACATCTTGGTTTTCGCTGTTTGCGTCATCAAGTAATTTTCCATAGTCAGCTAAACCAAGTTTGCTTACTACTGATGCATCTGTGTTTTGGTCAATACCAAGGTAAAGGCGAGTGCTTCCTCCCTTAAGGACGAATTGATCCAAGAAAGTAGAAGGATCTTGATAGTCCGGGTTCCATCCTAGCAAGGTATGGATATCCCAGTCTTGCTCTTTAGCTGTTGGAGCGCTAAATGAAATTGGTAAAGCTTCTGCTTGAGTCATTTGTTGTAAGTCTACAACAACATTATCTGAACCCAATACTTTTTCAATTGATTGTTTCAATGATTGAACACGGTTTACAACCGCTGTTGATTCTTGGATAACCAGGGCATCCAAGTGGATTGGGAATTCAACACCTTCAGCTTGTAGACTTGATTTGGCTTTAGCAAAGACTTCTTTCGCTTTTTCTTCATTGTAAAGGCCATTTTGAGAATCTGCTAGAGACACGTTTGACCAAGTAGAAGAATTTGTCTTAGCCAAGCTATCTTGTACCAATTCACCAAATGTTTTCTTACCAACTTGAAGATTATATGGTGCGAATGTATTACGGATGGCTACTGCAGCTCCATCAGTACCATTTGTTTGAGCTGAGTAAGAATTGCGATCGACAGCAAAGTTCAAGGCTTGACGGAATTCCTTGTTTAGCAATGCTTTCTGAGTAGATGTCTTTTGAGCATCACTTGTTTTGGCAGTATGATTATAGGTTGTACGGCCATAGTTCAAGCTGACAGTTGCAACACCCGCTCCTGGTTCATTAAAGTAAATGTTATCTTTAAAGTCAGCTGCATATTTTTCATATGTAGAACTTGTAGGGAAGATACGAGCCTTGCTATATTGACCATCAGCAAAACCTTTGGCAATCACATCTTGGTCCTTACCATCCCAGAAAGTGAACTTAACGTTCTCAATTTTTACATTTTCTTTGTCCCAGTAAGCATCATTTTTAGCCATCTCGATAGATGATTTTGGAGTTACAGATTTTAAGACAAATGGACCGTTATAAAGAATAGAGTTAGCATCGGTTGGGGCACCAAAACCTTCCCCTTTTGAAGTTAAGAATTCTTCATTAACCGGCATCAAAACACCACTAGTGGTCTTGTCATTCCAGAAAGTTTCTGGCTGGTTCAAGGTATATTCTAGTGTTTGATCATCAAGTGCTTTTACTCCAACGGTTGAAAAATCGCTTGTTTCACCCTTGATATAGGCTTCTAATCCCTTAATAGAAGAGCTAACGATTGAAAGTCCTTTTGATTTTCCATCTACGGCGTGTTTCAAACCAGTAACGAAGTCTTTAGCAGTTACAGGAGCGTATTCCTCTCCCTCTGCTGTCACCCATTTAGCATCCTTACGGATTTTATAGGTATATGTCAAACCATCTTTTGAAACTGTCCATGATTCAGCAATAGAAGGAACCAAGTTACCATATTTATCATTAGCCAACAAACCATCTACAGCATTTGTTGTGACGAATGATGTTGAATCGATATTGCTGACGATATAATCCAAAGTTTCTGGATCTGTTTGATAGACATATTGGTAATCTTTTGCTAGTTTAGCATTATTTGAACTAGTGTTTGAACACGCAGCTAGAACTCCTGACGCTAATAAGGTAGCTCCCGCTACAGCAAGCACTTGACTTTTTTTCATTTATTTACTCCTCTTATAAATAAAGTATAGGTTATCATCAATTATATCATAGATTTCAAGAAAAGTAAACGAATTTTCAGAATATTTAGGCTTATTGACACAAAAAATCTGAAAAAGCTATTGACTGAAAATCATTTTCAAGGTATAATAATAAACGTTAAGGCGGTATAGCCAAGTGGTAAGGCACGGCTCTGCAAAAGCTTGATCGTCGGTTCAAATCCGTCTACCGCCTTCTATAACTTGATTTTTTCAGGTTTCATTTAAACAGAAAGCCCAATTTAAAGGGCTTTTTTCTTTTTTCCTCGAATAAATACGTATAACCTTAAAAAACTTTTGAGACTAGGTTGGGGCTGAGTTTTTCGAGGACACAATTCCCTCTTGAAATCAACTGAAAAAAGCTTCGTCACGCCTGGTGACAAAAGCCTCTAGTTTACTCTGTTTCTTCTTCTATTTCAACTTCGGTAATTTGGACTTTTACCTTGGTAACACGTCCATTTTTCACTTTATCATTGGTTAGGATAAGCTGTTTGTTTTGGCTGACTAATTCATAACTGAGTTTCTCAGTCGTTGGAATGGTCCCCACTCCTGTCAAATAGTAACCAGCGATGGTATCAACATCATCACTTTCCAGTTCAACATCAAAGTAGTCATTAAAATCATTGAGATTCATGGTGCCTTGAACGATATAAGTATCTTCTCCAATTTTATGAACTTCGATTTCAGCCTTATCTGTTTCGTCATCGATTTCCCCAACGATTTCCTCTAAGAGGTCTTCCAGGGTCACCAAACCAGCCATCCCACCGTATTCATCCAGCAAGATTGCCATTTGTCTTTGGGTATTGCGCAATTCTTTTAACAAGTCATCCACAAAAATAGTTTCAGGAACAAAAAGTGGATCTTGTAAGATTTTCTTCCAAACAATATTGTCAAAACCGTCCACAAAGCCTGCCTTAAGGAGACTCTTGGTATGAATGATTCCAATCACATTGTCTTTATCCCCATCATAAACTGGTATACGGGAGAAGTTTTGTTTTAAAATGCTTTGGATAATGGTTTGACTATCATCCTGAATATCGACCATGAAAGCATCTGTCCGAGGAACCATGACTTCTCTGGCCATCAATTCGTCCAGTGAAAAAATCCCCTGTAACATCTCAATTTCGTCAGCATCTAGTGTTTCTTCACTATTTGTCAGCATGTACTCAATTTCATCACGGGTCATTTTTTCGTCAGCATCATCAAAGGTCATAGGAGTCAAACGACTCAAAAGATTGGTAGACGCAGACAAGAGCCAGACAAAAGGACTAACTAATTTCCCCAGCCCAATGATAACTGGCGCTGTACGAATCGCCAAGGCATCCTTTAGATTAAGAGCGATTCTTTTGGGATACAATTCCCCAAAAACGATGGAAATATAAGTCAAAAATGCTAAAGATAGAAAACTTGCAACGGCATAAGCCGTTTCGCTATTTCCAAGCCAAGAAGCAATTTCTCGTCCCAGAGTGTCTGCCAAACTCGCCCCTGATAAGATCGTAATCAGGGTAATCCCTACTTGAATGGTTGATAAAAAATGGTTAGGATTTTCTAGTACCTTCAGCAGACGGATATAGCGTCTATCTCCTTCTTCTGCCTTTTGTTCAACCCGCGCACGATTTAGTGACACCATGGCCATTTCTGTGGCTGAGAAAAAGGCATTTAACACCGTCAAGATAAACAATAAAACAAATTGTAGCAACAAATTCTGACTACTTGGGTCTTCCATAGTTCTTCTCCTAAAATAGTATCTTATCCTTTATTATATCACAAAATATAGTCCAGTACATATTATTTTTCCCATACTCTTCGAAAATCTCTTCAAACCACGTCAGCTTTATCTGCAACCTCAAAACTGTGCTTTGAGCAACCTGCGGCTAGCTTCCTAGTTTGCTCTTTGATTTTCATTGAGTATCAGTGTCTATTGTAGCCCTGC